>DATFDA010000281.1:0-9087 GCA_035252525.1 Candidatus Angelobacter sp.
TCAACACCTTGGTGATGGCCGCCGTCAGCGTGGTCTTGCCGTGGTCAATATGACCAATGGTCCCTACGTTCACGTGCGGCTTGCTGCGGTCAAATTTTTCCTTTGCCATATCTTTTTAGCCTCTAGCCTTTAGCTCTTAGCCCTTAGCTTTGAAATTTCAACAACTAAGCCCGGTTGAAACTTCCGAGCCGCGTTTCTTTTTCCGTTAAACCTTCGAACTCTTTGTCCAGCCGCTGGTACTCGGCCAGGTTTCGTTTGCGAAAGTCGTTGAACTCTTCTTCTGTCTGCCAGTAATCCAGCGTAAGAAAGCGAAGATGATCAGTAGCATCTCTTACCAGCTCCGTTCGGATATAACCACCAGATCGCCGAAATAACTGCGCCCAGGATCCCTCGGGGCCATACTGCTCAACAAATTCTCTTTCTCTGTCCGGCCGGACCCGGAACTCCCATACGATTACGTATTCCGTTTCGGCTGCCACTCTCGCGTGCCGCCCCTCCCGGGGCTCTGCTTCTTTCCCATCCTACCCAGGGCTTCCGCCCTGGGCTAACTCATTCCGCGCCTACGGCGCTGGATCACTGTTACGCAATCAGCTTGGCTAAACTCAACATCCTTCCCAATCAGCCCTTCTGATCCGCGTTTATCCGCGTTCATCAGCGGTAAGGTTTGCCATTACCTGGCCGCGCTTTTGCCCTGCACCTTGGCCACAATCTCCTCAGTCACCGACCGCGGAGCCTCGTCATAGTGGGCAAAGTGCATGGAGAACGTGGCGCGTCCCTGCGTATTCGAGCGCATTTGCGTGGCATAGCCAAACATCTCCGCCAGCGGCACCAGCGCCTTGATCACCTGCGATCCCGCGCGGTGGTCAATGCCTTCAATGCGCCCGCGGCGCGAATTCAGATCGCCGATAATCGTTCCCATGAACTCTTCCGGGACCACCACTTCCACCTGCATGATCGGCTCCAGCAGAACCGGCGAGGCCTTGCGTGCAGCTTCCTTGAAGCCCATGGAGGCGGCAATTTTGAACGCCATTTCGTCGGAATCTACTTCGTGGTAGCTGCCGTCATAAAGGGTGACCTTGATATCCACCATTTCATAACCGGCAAGAACGCCGCCTTCCATGGCCTGTTTAATGCCCTGTTCAATCGGCTTGAAGAATTCACGCGGAACTGAACCGCTCTTAATTTCATTGATGAACTCAAAGCCCTTGCCCATCTCATTGGGATCAATCCGCAACTTGACGTGGCCATAGTGACCCGAGCCGCCGGTCTGGCGAATGTACTTGCCTTCCGCCTCAGAATGCTTGCGGATGGTTTCACGGTACGCGACCTGAGGCTTGCCTACGTTGGCTTCCACCTTGTACTCGCGCATCATGCGATCAATGATGATCTCCAGATGCAACTCGCCCATGCCGCTGATGATGGTCTGGCCGGAATCGGGATCGGTTGCCACCTTGAACGTAGGGTCTTCCTGCGCCAGGCGGCTCAGCGCCACGCCCATTTTTTCCTGATCGCTCTTGGTTTTTGGTTCCACCGCAACTGAGATCACAGGAGCAGCGAATTCAATTGACTCCAGAAGGATGGGCGCCTTTTCCGAACAGATAGTATCGCCGGTGGTTACGTTCTTCAGTCCCACGCAGGCGCAAATGTCACCGGCGTAAATCTCAGTGATCTCTTCGCGCTTGTTGGCGTGCATTTTGAGCAGGCGGCCAATGCGCTCACTTTTTCCGCGCGTGGTATTCAACACGCTGTCGCCGGTCTTGAGCTGGCCCGAGTACACGCGCACAAAGACCAGTTGCCCGACAAACGCATCCGCCATGATCTTGAATGCCAGGCCGGAGAACGGTTCGTTGTCAGCCGGCTTGCGCTCCAGGATTTTTTCCAAATGATCAGGATCGTGCCCCTGCGCCGGAGGAATATCGATAGGCGATGGCAGAAAATCAACGACTGCGTCCAGCAGCGTCTGCACACCCTTGTTCTTGAACGCCGTCCCGCACAGGACCGGGAACAGCTTCAGGCTGATCACGCTCTTGCGCAGCGACGAGCGCAGCTCATCGGCGGAAATCGGCTCGCCTTCCAGAAACTTGTGCAGCAGCTCGTCATCATGCTCGGCAACGGACTCCACCAACTGGGCGTGGAATGCTTCAGCTTTCTTCTTGAGGTCGGCGGGAATCTCTTCCACTTCGTACTTGGCGCCCATGGTTTCATCACGCCAGTAGATGGCCTTCATGCCGATGAGGTCGACGACTCCCTTAAAAGCTGCTTCCTGTCCGATGGGGATTTGAATGGCTACCGGGCGGGCGTTGAGGCGCTTGCGAATGGTATCGACGGCATGCTCAAAATCAGCGCCCATCTTGTCCATCTTGTTAATGAAGCAAATTCGCGGAACACCGTATTTATCAGCCTGGCGCCATACGGTTTCTGACTGCGGTTCCACGCCGTGTACGGCATCGAAGACCGCGCAAGCGCCATCGAGAACGCGCAGTGATCGCTCCACCTCAGCGGTGAAATCCACGTGGCCGGGTGTATCGATAATGTTAATGCGGATGTCGCGCCAGAAGCACGTGGTGGCGGCGGAGGTAATGGTGATGCCGCGCTCCTGCTCCTGCTCCATCCAGTCCATGGTGGCGGTGCCTTCATGCACTTCGCCGATCCGGTGCGTAATGCCGGTATAAAAAAGGATGCGCTCAGTCGTAGTGGTCTTGCCGGCATCAATGTGGGCCATGATGCCGATGTTCCTGCAGCGCTCTAATGGTACTTGTCGTGGCACAGTGTCCTAACTTCCTTGAATTTCTCGTCTGATTGAATCTGTTTGTATCTTCGGCTTTTGGCCTTTAGCTCTTAGCCTTAAACCTGCTGTCAGCTTTCAGATAAAGCCAGGAGCTAAGAGCCAATAGCTAAAAGCCTGCTGCTCTTCACCATCTGTAATGCGCAAACGCCTTGTTCGCCTCAGCCATCCGGTGCACGTCTTCTTTCTTCTTGATCGCCGCGCCGCGTCCGTTGGCGGCATCCAGCAGCTCATTCGTGAGCTTGTCGACCATTCCCTTTTCGCCGCGATCACGGGTATAACTCACAATCCAGCGAATGGCCAGCGAGGTGCGCCGGTCAGGATTCACTTCTACCGGAACCTGATAGTTCGCTCCGCCCACGCGCCGCGTCTTCACTTCCAGCAACGGCTTGGCATTTTCCACGGCCTTCTTGAACAGCTTCAGGGCTTCATCGCCGCCCTTGGACTGGAGGTTTTCCATGGACTTATAAAAAATGTTCTGCGCCGTCGATTTCTTTCCACCCCACATCATGGTGTTCACAAATTTCGTCACCAGGGTGGAGTTGTAAATCGGGTCCGCGATGGGCTCACGCTTTGGAATATGTCCTTTTCTAGGCATCCTCTTAAATCCTCTGAACTCGAAAACTGTTTCGCTGAGCAATTAGCAGTTAGCAATTAGCTTCAGATTCGAAGGGCTTGGCTAATTGTCAATTGCTATTTGCTGCCTTATTTCGGTCTCTTGGCCCCGTACTTCGATCTTCCCTGTTTCCGGTTGGCCACGCCGGTGGCGTCCAGCGTTCCGCGCACCACGTGATAGCGGACACCGGGAAGGTCCTTCACGCGGCCTCCTCGAATCAGCACAATCGAGTGCTCCTGCAGGTTGTGTCCAACGCCGGGGATATAGGTGGTCACTTCAATTCCATTGGTCAGGCGGACGCGCGCTACTTTGCGCAGGGCCGAATTCGGCTTCTTGGGCGTCTGTGTATAAACGCGAGTGCAAACGCCGCGGCGCTGCGGGCACGACTGCAGGGCCGGACTGGCCGTTTTGTAATTCGGCGCCTTTCTGCCCTTACGAACCAACTGATTAAATGTCGGCATATGACCTTCTAAAATGGATTCCTTTTCAAGCGTCTCAACACCTGCCACAGCCATCCACACGCATGCTGCGGCGCACTTTTCACCCCTTTGCAAGCGGGGCTGGCCGCGGGACGCATGCAGCCATGATTCCGCCCAAACCTGGCGGAGAATTAAAATTACCTATCGGTGGCCGGGTTTCAACGACGGTGACGCCGAGCCAATCCGGGGGCGCTCCGTTTCGTCTTCCCTTGAGGTCCGCATACCCTTCACAGGGGAAGGAAAGCGCGAACCCTGTTTTTCAGCGAGGCATGCCCTGATAACGGAAAAAATCCTCGGGCAACTTTCTACAGCTCACACCACAGCAAGCTAAATTGTTCTCGCGGAACCTTCTTACTATAGCAAGCGGGTGCTGAAACCGTCAACAGAGTGTGCGTGCACTGGCGCCGCCTAAGCGGTCAGGAATCAAGAAAATAACCCTAGCACCAGATTTAGCCTCCGGAATCCAGCAAGAACAACCGGCACGCGGCGTTCTCTGGCCAGGGAATCGGGGAAAGGTGTGTTCGGCGCCCGGAATATCCCTTTCGATGTGCTGTTGAAGAAATGCGATTCAATCACTAGACTGAGGGATTGTCTTTCCTCCTTATGAAGAGTCTCCGAGGTAGTATGCAGTGGTCTGTGCATAGAATTTTGCTGGCTGCCCTTGCGGCCGCGCTCATCGCCGGCTGCGGCGGGAGTTCGTCGAACAAGAATACGGTTGCCGTGGTCAATTTAACGCCGGCGAACATTTCCCTTGTGGCCGGACAGGTGGCGCAGCTCTCAGTTTCCGCGCTCAACTCCGCCGCCAGCAACGTCTCGACCACTTTTACCTTCAATTCCACCGATCCCACTCTGGTAACAATTTCACCCGGAGGCCTGGTCTGCGGTGGCGTGTGGGATTCCACCTTTGTCACCTGCAACGGCAACAACGCTGCGGGAGTTCCCCTGACTGGCACCGCCACCATTACTGCAAGCGCCGCTGGCGTCACCAGCAGCCCGGTGACGGTTTCTGTTCATCCCAGTGTGACTTCCATTCAAATCAGTCCGCCGAGCCTTCCCAGTTGCATATCGCACAGCAACACCGCGCAATTCACCGCTAAAGCATTCCATAACGGAAATGACATCACCAGCACCATTGGCCAGTTTTCCTGGACCACTTCTAACGGTTCAGTGGTAAGTGTTGATGCCAACGGTCTTGCCACCGCAAACACCCCCGGAGAAGCGGGGATTGTTGCCAGCGTGGGCGGCGTCACCTCGCAATCAGTGCCTTTTGATACCTGCATGCCTCAGCGAATTATTCTTCACATAACCGGCGATCCTCCAGGACAGCCAACCGAGGCAACCACTCTGGCAGTGGGGCAGAAGCAGACCATCCAGGCCGACATGATTGATACCAACGGCGTGGTCACGCTTGGAGCGCCGGTAACCATCTCCAGCAACAACCCGGCAGTGGCTACCGTTGGCGGCGCCAGCTCAGGATCAACCCTGACGGCCACCGCTCCTGGGGGCGCCGGTCTGGTTGCGGTCTGTGCTCCACCGAAATGCGGCAGCGGCGTCAACAGGTCGGTGTATAGCAATCTGTTTGGTGTAAACGTAACCGGCACAAGTCCGGCAACCACGGTTTATGTGGGCACAACCACCATTCCCGCGCCTGGAACTTCGCCGGCCATTGTGCCGATAGATACCAGCAAGTCGCCGCCCGCTCCTGGCACACCTATAGTTTTGCCTGGTGCGCCAACTTCCATGGCTTTCACCTCAGACGGCTTGAAGCTGTTTGTCGATACCAGTTCCGGCCTGGTCTCCGTAGATCCTCTGGCCAATACGGCAACTCTGCTGGATGCTGACGCCATCGGCGTGATTCTGGCAGTCTCGCCTGATGGGACAAAAGTAATCATTTCCAACGTAAAGTTTCAGCTCGACATCCATTCGCAACGCATCTTCATCTTTGATTCCAGCAACAACACTTTGCAGACTTTCATTCTGCCCGGAGCGGTGGGTGCAGCGTTCACGAGCGATGGATTCAAGGCATACATCGCCGCCAATTTTGTAGATAACACTCTCAGTCCCGCTCAGCAATCCAGGGTCTACGTCTGGTCTCCTGTATTGACGCTGCGTACGCTTACTCCTTCAGGCGCTCCAAACAGCGCCGCCACGGTGGCGGCAGGACCCTTATCCGTGGTCGCGGACGGTTCGGGTTTGCAAGTATTCAATGTCTGCGATAACTCACTCAGCACTACGCTGTCCACAACCAGCGCTCCACAGTTGGTTGCAGCGCAGAAGAATGCGAATACCATTGCCGCCGTCAACCAGACAGGTGTGGACATCAAATTCGCAAACCTTCCCGACGCCACCATCGGCACTTGTCCTCCTCCGGTGACGTTCAACAATCAGTTTTCTGACTTCGGCCTGGGAACCTTCACTGCACGCCAGGTGCTGGTAGGCTCCAACGGCTCCCACATTGCTGTGTTGCCCGTCGGCATCAATCAGATTGGAGTGGCCATTCCCGGCGCTGGCCCAGGAGTAATTCCCATTGCTGCCGGCGGCACTGAAGCCGTGAGCGGCGACCTCACCCAGGACGGCAACACGCTGTGGGCCGGAGTCGCCGGAACCAATACGGTGCATGAAATCAGTCTGGCCGGAGCCGGAGATTTCTTCCAGGTCCAGCTCAATCTCAATAACACCAATGCGGTGCCGGACATCATCGCCGTACGGCCCAAATAATGTGATCCCCGGCGCAGGTCTTGCGTGATTCACCCGTATCGCGGCAGACTCGCGCCTTCACCCACAGGCTATCTTCATCTCGGCCATGCGCGCACTTTCTGGGCGGCCCACCAGCGTGCGCGCGCGTGTGCCGGAACTCTCATCTTCCGCAACGAAGATATTGACCAGCAACGTTCACGACCGGAGTTTGAGCAGGCCATGTATGACGATCTGCGCTGGCTCGGGCTCGACTGGGACGAAGGCCCGGATGTCGGCGGCCCCTTTGCTCCCTATTCTCAAAGCCAGCGGCGCGATCTTTACCTTGCCGCCTGGCGCAAACTTCGCGACGGCGGGTTCATTTATCCCTGCACCTGCTCACGCAAGGACCTGGCCCACGCGCTTTCCGCCCCGCATGAAGATGATGATGAACTCCATTACCCAGGCGTCTGCCGCTCACGGCTGGCCGAAGCGCAAACTTGGCAATCGCCTGCGGGCGTGAGCTGGCGATTCAAAGTCCCTGACGGTCAGCCCCTGGCCTTCACTGACCTTTATCATGGCCCGCAGCAATTCATCGCCGGACAGGACTTTTCTGACTTCCTTGTCTGGCGCCGCGATGACGTCACAGCCTACCAGCTCGCCGTCGTGGTGGATGACGAAGCAATGCACATAACTGAAGTAGTTCGCGGCGCCGACCTTCTCCGCAGCACCGCGCGCCAGCTTCTCCTCCTCGAAGCTCTGGGTTACTCAGCTCCTGCTTATTTTCACTGTCCCCTGCTGCGCGATGAAGAGAACAGGCGTCTTGCCAAACGTCATGATTCGCTCAGCTTGCGTCAGTTGCGGAAAGAAGGCGCTGATCCTGCCGCTCTGCTGAAGCACTTTGCGCAAGAACTTGAGTGGAACCGGAACCTGCTTCCAACTCGCTGAACTCCAACTCCAGGCCCGCGAACCAAAGATCTCTTCACGCGGTTCCCGGTGGTCTCTTGCGTTTCTGTTGCACGATTTTCTGATGGTGCGCTTCAGCGGAAAGTATTTTGGTTTTTTTCTTTCCCCCTGCCGGCTTTTTAACGCCCAGTGCAATGTCGGCCAGTTCAAGAAGACGTTGTCCCCGCTCCGGCGATATATTTCCTCCACTTGATCGCTCGCCCGGTTGGCGAAGGTTGTAATTTGGACGCACCCAAAGCTCCTCCGGCCCCGCCGACGGCAACTCGGCGTTTCCGGCAGGCAACATGGGCGTTCCCGCCAGCGGCTTGGAACGTTTCTTTTGCATGAGGTGGTGAAGGGGATTTTACCTCGCGGATTGTACCTTGCCTCGGCTCCGCCTTCTCCCGTTCCGTTTTCAGAAACAAATTTGGCGCATCTTGGCTTCTCTATCTCTCCTTTTGTTGACCAAAACGATGCCTTTTCCTTCATTTGTTTGCCGCAGAGTACGTTTGCAGCTAAAATAAAAAAACTTTAATGAACGCTCGCTCTGCCCCGGGGATATCGAGAGCGTAAAGGTTGACGGAAACAGCCTGATTAAATTTTAGCCAAAGGACCTTATATGTTCAGGCACGCATTCAAGCCGGGGTCTTCTGTTCCCAAAGACGGAATGTATTGGGTGCATCATTACCAGCACCGCATGCCTCATCTCAGCTACATGAAAGCCGGAGAGGGCTTTCCTCCTTGTCTAAAGTGCGGCGAACGTGTGCACTTTGAAATCGCTCCTGAGCACCAGGCGGCAGAGCACATCAGCCATGACAGCGATTTCAAAAAAGAGCCTGCCGGGCCTTCTGAGCTTGAAGCTGTGTAAGCTCGTATTCTGAGGTTCCAACTGCGGAACCGCAACTTGCGCTCGCCGCTCCAATACAATGTTGCGCATGTCCAGACGCAAAAACTGGAAAACCGCGCTCATTCATTCTGACGCTGCAGTGCCTCAAGACTTCCGCTCCCTGAACACGCCTGTCCATCGAGCCTCAACCGTTCTCTTTCACCGTGCCGCTGATGCCAGCGAAGAGTGGAACCAGTGGGAGCACGGATATACTTACGGACTCTACGGCACGCCCACCACTCTCGAACTCGCTGCCAGAGTTTGTGAGCTTGAGGGCGGCCGTCACACGCTCATCACGCCCGGCGGACAGGGCGCCATCTCTCTCATCCATCTGGCGCTGCTCAAGGCCGGAGACCACGTGCTCATCCCGGAAAATATTTACGGCCCTAACCGCAAATTTGCCAGCCATGTTCTGCGCCGCTTCGGCGTTGACGTCAGCTACTATCCTTTCGACGCCGGCGCTTCCATTGATACTCACTTCCGCTCCAACACGCGCGTGGTCTGGTGTGAGAATCCCGGCTCCGTCACCATGGAAATCCAGTACGTACCCGCCATCGCCGAAGCCGCTCACCGCCACAGTGCCCTGGTAGTGCTGGACAACACCTGGTCCGCGGGAATTTATTTTGACGCCTTTGCTCACGGCGTTGATGTCACTATGCAGGCGCTTACCAAGTACGTAGGCGGCCATAGCGATCTCCTGCTC
>DATFDA010000282.1:0-4241 GCA_035252525.1 Candidatus Angelobacter sp.
GACGTTCCTGGGCAATTTGTACGGGGAGGCGAAGATGCTGTCGCTGGCCAAGGCGTACCAGGACGCAACAGACTTTCACCTCAAGCATCCGGCGCTGGCGGCGGGACAAGAGAGTTGAGTGGGTGATCGGGAGATTTTGAATCCGCCCGGCCAAAACAGTGGCGGGAGCGCCTACAAGGCAGCGTTACTGGTTGAGTAAGTCCAGTTAAGACTTGCATGGCAGCGAGATTGCGGGGAGAAGGCGTTTACACCGCATAACATCGTTAAAAAACGCGTCGAGCCATTGAAATCTGGGAATCACCAGATGTGAACCAAAGTGGCCATCGCAAAGCACGATCTTGTGCCTTCGGTTCCCATGAGTTAAGATTCTTCGTTTGGTTGAGTTCTCTCGGAGCCACGAAAGGGCAATTCTGCCCCTGTCCTAAAATCGGCCCTATATTTTTGACTTGATCCTGTAATCTTTATGGCAGTGATTCGCAATACTTCTGATAGGCAAATTGGAGGAAAAGAGTTTATGAAAACTGTTGCGCGTATGTTGGTTCTGACTGCGGCGTTCAGCATGGGAGTGCAGAGCTTTAATCTGCCCGCGCCGCCCACGCCGATTCCCAGTTTTAATCTGCCTGCTCCACCGACTCCCATTCCGAACGCTCAAATAAAGTAATTTACCCGGTGCATGAAACGGGAGCTCTCCGGAACACGTATACTTACCCTTAGCTGCAGCTCAGACGTGCGGCGCTAACAAATGTCGCTGGCCGGATTGCTCCCAAGTTTTTTGTTTTGGTTCCCGGTAATCGTACTGATGCTGGTATCAGTTCTCTTTCTTCGATACCGGGTCTACCGCGAGCTGCCATTATTTTTCCTATACATCCTTTCGGCGCCGGGGGTGGGACTTCTCCGGTATGTGACTTTTCGGATCAGCACAAGCGCTTATTTTTACCTCTACTGGATTTGCGAACTCGAACTTGCAGTTGTTTTTTCTCTTGCGGTTTACGAAATCTTCCTACGTCGTCTCTTTCGGCGATTTCACAAAGTCAGGCTCTACCGCCTGCTCTTCCCCGCGGTTGCTGGAATTATTTTGTTGCTGACCATCATCGCCGCATTGGAATCGCCGAACCAGCACGCCGCATTTCAGCTTGCGTCGCGCGTGTTCGATTTCCTGCGCACCGCGTTTCTGGTCTTCTTCATGTTTCTCATGCTGTTGATGGGACGGCAATGGAGCCGGTATGACCTCGGCATAACACTCGGCTTCGGTTTGCAGGCAGCGGCGGCGCTGGCCAATGCGGCGGTGCGGGGAAAGCTCGGCCACCGGTCGCAGATCTTTGATAACGCCGAAATCATGGCCTTTGAGGTCGCCTGCGTCATCTGGCTAATCACGTTTCTCAAACCGGAACCTTCCGGAGCTCTGCAGCCGGCCGCACCGCTCGATCCTTCTGTTCTTCCGCACGCCCGAAAGTGGGAGGAGGTTTTGAAAGACTGGCTCACACCGGGCAAGAGGATGATGTAATACCAGCGAAGATTTAGAGACTCTGGCTCAACGCTTCATGCAGGCCGGAAAACTTGAGGCAGGCCAGATTGCCGGCTTTATCCTTAAGCTGCTCGTAAGAGGGAATGAGACTTCCCGAAAGCATATTCTGAAGTTCCGCCACCTTCGCTGCCGAGAGAACTTCAATCGAAGTCAGGCGGAAAATCGAACTCGCGCGCAGGACCACCAGCCCGATAAATGTATAAAGCCGCACGTGCACTCCGGCATCGATCATTTGCTGCGCCAGATCACTGATCAGCGGGTTGCCGCAGTGCAACTGGCTGTAGCCCAGGCGCTGTAATAATGCGGCATTGCTGGCCATGCGCCGCAGAGATTTCATCGCCAGTTGAGTGCGTCTGCGCTGTAACGCCAGAAATTCTTCTGGGGAAAGCTCCTGCCCAACGCCGTCCGCTGCAGAGCCGATCAAATCCGCGAAGGCCTCCACGTCGACAGGAAGAAAAGATGGGATCAATTCCTCCAGTGCGACTGGCCGCCCCTGGCGGTTGCGCAGGCTGGCTACGGCAGCAAAAAGAAACAACAACAGCATTGCCACCGAGAGGCCAATCCATAACGCAAATAGAGTATCTGACATACGGTTTATCTTTCCGCGATGAATTTACGCCGGCTCTGTATCACGGTCAATGACAATAAGTGCGCAGCTCCTTCCTTTCGTAACCAACTTCATAAAACTTAATCCAGAGTGCGTTCAACGCCGACTGAGATAAGCCAGCCGGCCCTTTGGATTCATTTTGTTGCAGCGCCTCCACCGGCCGGCTTGGCCAGAATAATGGCCGGAACCTGCTGATTCTTCACCACGTTGTTATAGGCCGGCACGTCCGCGGCCAGAATCTGCTTCCATTTGGCCATCTGCTCGTCCAACTGCTTGCTTAGCATATTGAAGACATCATAGGAAGCCTGGGTTGGCGCGGAATCCGCGCTTTCAACCACGCCTCCTAGCGCCACCAAATAATTGTTCAGACGGATGGGATAATTCAGCACGTCCTCATTGGCCCGGGCCTTGGTCTGGATCAGCACTTCTTCTACTTCGGTCATCTTTTTGTCCAACGCCTTGCCCGCGTCGGCGACCGCCTTGGCCTGGGGCTGGCCTTCCAGGCGCTTGTTCAGGGCATTGATCTGCGACCGTATATCGCGGATCTGGTTGACTGTGTCGTGTGCCTCCGTAACGCGATCGCGGATTTTCATCGCCAGGTCAAACTGTTTCTCCAAGTCCTGCTGCGTGACTTTCAAACGTGGGTCGGGCTGGATCTCCAGTGGCGCAGTGTAGCTCTTGCCTTCCACGGTAAGCCGCACTTGATACTTGCCAGGCAGAGCGATTGGCCCGTCCGTGGAGCCGCCCCACAACGGTGAGTGCGGCACGCGCGTGGCGCCTTCATAGCGCAGATCCCACACAAAACGGTTTAGCCCAGCTTCCGCCGGCAGCTTCTGCGGTGCGCGACGGAAAAATTCCTCCTCTCCGCCGCCTTCCTGGGCTTGTGGTTTGGGCGGATATGTCCGAACCACCTGGCCTTTTGCATCCAGAATCTCCAGCTTAATCGGCGATGGCTTCTGCGCCGCGGCTTTGGCGCCTTCCGCTGCTTCCGCCGCTTCCTCCTTAGGCGGGACGGGAGCGGTCGTTGCCGGCTTTGCTCCCGGTTCTTTGCCTTTGGGCTCGGCTTTCTGTCCCTGCGCGGATTTCTCTTCGGCGGCTTTCTCCGCCACTGCCTCTCCCGGTTTCTTTTCTTCAGCCGGTTTGAGCGCCGTCTTCAGCGAGTAGTAAATCACCGCGCCGGCTGGCGGGTTCTGGCCGCTAAAAGCTCCGCCGAAGAATCCGCCAAAGAACATGGTGTGACTGGCCGGGCTCGGCGTGTACAGATGAGCTTCTTCGTTCGCCATCTGCGGCTGGTACTGGCGCAGAGGCGCCAGGTCGTCCAGCACCCAGAACGAGCGTCCGTGCGTCGCAGCGACCAGATCATCGCCATGTACAATAATGTCCCATACGGGCACCTTTGGCAGATTGGTCTGCATCTGCTCCCAGTTGGCGCCGTCATTGAACGAAACATAGATCCCTTTCTCCGTTGCCGCATAGAGCAGCCCTTTGCGTTTGGGATCCTCGCGGACAGCGTGTACGTAATCGTCCGCCGGAATGCCATTGATCAGCGTGGACCAGGTCTTCCCGAAATCCGTGGTCCTGAAGACGTACGGCGCAAAGTTGTCCAGCCGGTGACAGTCCACCGCAACGTATGCGGTGCCTGCCGCAAATGGCGACGCTTCAATCATGTCCACCGTTCCCCATTGCGGCATATTCTTGGGCGTCACGTTCTGCCAGTTCTTGCCCGCATCGGTAGTGATGTGAATCAGCCCATCATCCGAGCCCGCCCAGATCAGGTCCTTCTGCTGCGGCGATTCCGTCACCGAAAAAATCGTGTCGTAGACTTCGACGCCGCTGTTGTCCTTGGTGATGGGCCCGCCCGCGGCCACCTGCTTGCTCTTATCATTGCGGGTCAGGTCCGGACTGATCACCTCCCAGTGCACGCCTTCATCCCGGGTCCGAAACAGCACCTGCGCCGCGAAATACATGGTGTGGGGATCGTGCAGGGAGAACACGATAGGCTCGGTCCACTGGAAACGGTACTTCTGGTCCGCCGCCGCCGAACCGATAGGATTGACCGGCCAAGGCGTGATGTTCTGCTCTTCGTCCGTGCGATGGTCATAGCGCGTA
>DATFDA010000283.1:0-3061 GCA_035252525.1 Candidatus Angelobacter sp.
GGAAAACCTTCAACAACCCAAAACCAATGGAGCCATTGCTGAGTGCTGAAGCCTCATTGCTGAGTACTGAATGCTGAAGGCTCCTAGCTAATTGCCTATTCCCAACTGGCTCAGCATGAACGCGTAGTCGAACGCAACTTCCTTGAATCGGTCGTACCGTCCTGAAGAGCCACCGTGCCCGGCGGCCATATTGGTTTTCAGCAAGAGGACGTTTTTATCCTGCTTCAGAGTTCGCAGTTTCGCCACATACTTTGCCGGCTCCCAATACATCACCTGGCTGTCATTGAATGAGGTTTTTACCAGCATCGCCGGATAGGCAGTTTTTTTGAGGTTGTCGTAGGGCGAATATTGCAGCATGTATTCAAATGCCGGCTTCTCGTTGGGATTTCCCCATTCTTCGTACTCAGGCACAGTCAGCGGCAACGACGCATCCAGCATGGTGTTCATCACGTCAACAAAGGGAACGTGTGAGACAACCACCTTGAAAAGATCCGGACGCAGATTGGTAACAGCGCCCATCAGCAGACCTCCGGCAGAGCCGCCTTCGATCACAATTTTGTTGCGCGCTCCGTATTTTTGCGAAACGAGGTACTCGGTGCAGGTGATGAAATCTGTGAAGGTGTTCATCTTGTTCATCATCCTGCCGGCGTCGTGCCAGGGTTTGCCCATGTCACCGCCGCCTCGAATATGGGCATAGGCCATTACCACGCCGCGGTCCAGCAGGGAAAGCCGCGCAGCATTAAAGATAATCGGCAAACTGAAGCCGTAAGAGCCGTAGCTGTAAACGTACAGCGGATTCGAACCATCAGGCTTTTTGAGGTCCTTGCGATAGACGATTGAAATCGGGACCTTTGCTCCATCTTTTGCCGTGGCCCAGACTCGCTCCGTCGCGTATCTGGTGGGATCGTAGCCGCCGGGAACTTCCATTTGCTTCAGGAGAACGGAGGTATGCTTCTCCACGTCATAGTCAAAGGCGGACGGCGGAGTCACCAGCGATTGGTATTGGTAACGAAAGAATTTCGTGTTGTAGACATGATTACTTCCGGGAAGGGCCGTGTATACAGGTTCGGGGAAGACGATGCGCTTATTGTTTCCGCTAGCAAAGTCAACCACCGTCAATTCCGTCAGTCCATTCTCGCGCTCGGAGAGGACGTAAAAATCAGCAAAGACCTCCAGTCCGGTAAGCATCACGTCAGGACGATGAGGAACGATTTCTTTCCAGTTCTGTTTCAATGGAGCGGATACCGGCGCCGCCACCAGGCGGAAATTGCGGCCCTGATCATTGGTGCGAATCAAGAATTGATCGCCGTGATTATCCACGTAATATTCAATGTTGTGTTGCCGGGGAGCAATCAACTTCCATTCGCGGGCAGGTTGGGAAGCATCAAGGAAGCGGACTTCTGAAGTGGTGTGGCTGCTGATCTCAAGCACCAGATATTTGCCGCTGCGGGTCTTCTGCACACCGATGTTGAAATGTTCGTCAGGCTCCTCAAAGACCAGAGTGTCTTTGCCTGGTTCGCTGCCGATCTGGTGACGATAAAGCCGGTATTGGCGCTTGGTTTTGTCTTCCTCCACAGTATAGAAAAGAGACTGGTTGTCATTCGCCCAGGCCACCGAACCAACCTTTTCTGCGACAACGCCCGTGTCTTTTCCCGTGCGCAAGTCACGGATAAAAAGCTGATATTGACGGAAACCGGTATAGTCCACGGTGTAAGCCAGCAGATTGCCATCATCACTGGGCAGATAAGCGCCGAGCCCCATGAACTGGCGCCCTTTGGCCAGTTCATTTCCATTCAGGGTTACGGTCTCTGCCGACTGAAGACTGCCCTTCTGGCGGAAATAAATCTGATACTGCAGGCCTTTTTCCCAGCGCGAGTTGTAGAAATAATCGCCTTCTTTATAAGGCACATTCACATCTGTTTCCTTGATGTGGCCGATCATCTCGTCAAAAAGCTTCTTCTGCAAAGCTTCGGTGGGCTTCATCACCGCATCGGCGTAAGTATTCTCGGCTTCAAGATACTGCGCCACTTCAGGATTCGATTTATCACGCAGCCAGTGATAATCATCAGGCAGAGTGCTGCCGTTGATGTGGTTTTCAGTGTGAATCTTTTTCGCAACGGGCGGCGCGCCCGGAGTAGTGGCGGAAACAGAATCTGGTGCTTTGGCGGATTTATCGTCAGCGTTCAAGATAGTTGTCATGATAAGAAAAAGGACAAACAGTAATTTTTTCATAAATCCGCCTTTTGCGAGTTGGAAAGAGCAACTCAGGAAAGGGATTATAGCAATGCGCTGTAAAGGCGGGTGTTACCGGGTGGGATCCAAAGCCATGCCGGCGATGTTCACGCCGGAAAAGCCGGTATTGGAGCCGGAAATGGACGCGTCCGGCGCGGCGCTGATGTTTCCACGCAGGTTGCTGGCATTGTTATAGATGAAGATTTTTTGAGCGGTCACATCGGCAATAAAGAGCTCGCCGTTCGCGCTTGAGGGGGCAAGGGCAATCTGTGAGGGAGCAGCAAAACCCGTATTAGCGCCGGCAATGATGGTGTCTGGAAGTATGTTTCCGCCCGCGATTGTGGGATTCGAATAGATGGTGACGCCTGGGGCTGAGCCCGCGTTACTCACCACCAGGCGGCCTGCTCCGTCCAGAGCCAGACCGCTGGGCGCAAAAAGCTGAGTACTGCTGCCCTGAATCAACGCGCTCGGGGCCCCGGTGAGAACCTGAAGGCTTGCCTGTCCGAAGACAACGACCTCGTTATCTGTGGCGTCGGCCACGTAAAGAGTGTCATTGGAGGTGTCCAGCAGAATTGCCGAGATGGTCACGCCTGTCTGAAAGGTCCGCACGGGAGCAACATTCACATTGCCGGAAAGGCCAGACTCACCGCTGAACGCCAGAATGGTTGTTCCATCAGCAACATAGAGCAGGTTGTTCCCGGGATCGATGGCGGTGTCCACAGGAGATGAAAGGCCGGTGGCATTTCCGGCAAGAACAGCCGAAGGCGCAAGATTGCCGTTCAGCGTGGATGCGCTATTGAAGACGAGTATGGAGCTGTTGCCGGTGTTG
>DATFDA010000284.1:0-3027 GCA_035252525.1 Candidatus Angelobacter sp.
TCCTTTTCAGTCAAGGTCGCAAAATGACTTTCAGTGGAATTGCACTTTTGCGTGCCGATACATCTTTTGGGAAAAGCGACTTTGGAGAGAGTCTCTCTCCCGTTTTGGAACTAGCGCCCGAGGCAGTTGTGCGGTGAGGCGTTGCCTTGGGAAGGCAGTCTCAAGGCAAGTTTTTGTATCCGCCATTTTGAGCGAGACGCGTATCAGGAGGAAAAGTCAGGAGAAGGCTAATCGCTTCGCCGGGTGCCTGTACGTACGCTAGTTCGCGTTGCTGTATCTTGGTGCCGTGGTGATTGTGATCAGAACTCTAGTTCTCGCCATCTGCGTTGTGCTTGCCTCGTGCGATCTGGGCGCGCAGACATCTGCATGGCAACCGTCTGCGGGGCACGTACAAGTGCCGATATGGCCCGGGACGCCGCCCGACGCCCAGCTTCTGGCAGGGCCGGAGACCGCTACGGTGACAGGGAAAGACCAGTTGGTCGCGGGAAAACCGTGGACCTACGTGGAACGAGTCTCGCGGCCGACGATGACCGTCTATTCGCCGAGAAGCAAGAATAGTGGGGCTGCAGTCGTGCTTTTTCCCGGCGGCGGGTATTGGATTCTGGCTATCGATCTTGAAGGCACGGAGGTATGTGACTGGCTGACGGAGAAGGGGATCACGTGTGTGCTGTTAAAGTATCGCGTCCCGGGGAACCGCAGAGAGCCGAGATCAGGGCCGTATCCCAAATCAAAGATGGCCCTGGAAGATGCGCAGAGGACGGTGGGGCTGGTCCGCTTCCACGCCGCGGAGTGGCATATAGATCCGCACAAAGTGGGAGTGCTTGGGTTTTCCGCAGGCGGACATCTGGTGGCCGCGATCAGCACACATTTTGAGAAGCGCGTGTACCCGGCTGTGGATGCGGCCGATAAAGAAAGCTGCCGCCCGGATTTCGCGGTTGCTCTCTATCCGGGACACATGCTGGAGAACACCACAAAGGATTTCGCGCTGAATCCATTTATTCCTGTTACCAGCAAGATGCCACCTACGTTCCTGCTGCAGGCGGAGGATGACCCGGTGGATTCGGTCAAGAATTCTCTGGTTTACTACGCTGCGCTGAAAAAGGCGGCGGTGCCCGTGGAGATGCATTTGTACGCACAGGGCGGCCACGCCTTCGGGCTTCGTCGCACAAAGTTTCCGGTGACCGCATGGCCGCAGTTGGTGGAAACGTGGCTTGGAGAGATTGGGATGGTGAGGGAATAGGTGCTTCGGACTGAAAGGGTAGAGTTCTCAGCCAGGTGATTCGAACGCACGCCAAAAACGGACTGGATGCGTCCCACCTGTTGCCAATGGCCCACCCTGGTTGTTGAACGCCTACTCTTCCGAATTGATGGTCTGCAACTGAATCTGTGCGGTTGACTGACCGACCTTTACGAGCTGGATTTTGCCGGCATTCTGTTTAAGGAAACCTGCTTCTGCAAACGGTTGTTGTTGCATGTCTTCCAAAGCCATCAACATGTAATCACCCGGGCGAACGCCGCGCAGCTTGAAATGACCCTGCCCATCGGCTGACGTTCTCTGCAGCAGATCAAGTCTCATGCGCAGTTTAGGGTCTGACGGGATGGCCACAATTTGAGCATTGGGAAAGGGCTTTTTGTTGGAATCCATGGCAGTTCCTTCGACGGTCCCGCCGCTGGAACTGATCACGATCTCCAGCGCGCCGCGTTGCGCACTCCGCCGCCATTGAGACTGATTTCAACACGCGGCAACGGAGCGCGTGTGTCGGCGCGGAGAACGGTTCCGGAGATGGAGAGCGATTGCCTATCCTTCGCGGCAGGCGGGTTGGCCTGTGCTGCCATACAGCATGCGATGGAGAGGATGAGGGTGAGGGTACGAGCGGCTCGCATGATCGACCTCCGCGGGGAGGATCTCACGAAACTGGCAGGCGAGAAGAAACCGGGGATTGTGAGAACCTCGAAGAAGTGAGATGCCAGGTATGTTGCAGGTGTTTGTAACTGATAGGACCTGATATGTTTGGTGGAACTGGCGCCTCGGGCGATCTGAGTGGGCGGAAAATCATCTGCTACGCGCCTGAACCTGGATAGTCGCTGAATCAAGCAACGGAAAAGGGCTCCCGCGATGCCCCATGCTAACGCACTTGCTTGTCTGCTGGTTGATTGATGCGGGTAGTCGTGCCGTGGTACAACCTGTGAGCTGCCGCGATCAACGGTTTATTCGCTGCCAGTTGAACTCTCGCTTGTGCCGCTCTATCAAGGCCAGCAGAACATTGAGCGCAGATTTAGGCTGAGTCACGCAGATAAGAATCTGTTGTCAATCTCCCGCGCTACGCCGTTATAGGCACATCGGTCTTCAACACATTGGACGGGCCTCCAACTGAGGTAACTATGTCCACTGGGACAGCTCCATTTCCCACCTGCAGCTCCTTGTTTTATTCGCTCCATCGATTCCTCGGTCAAGCATCTCATACGCCGGTTTGGAATGCGTCATTATGAACGCACCAGCCCGCTACTGTTCGGTTCAACATTCTTCCATCGGGCGCCAAAGATTCAAAGCACTCACTTCTTTCCTGAATTCAGGCGTTCCAGCACCTTCTTTAAGTCTTCAAGCTTTTGGCCGGCTTCGCCGAGTTTGCCTTCGGCGGTGAGGCGCTGGTAGTCGGCAAGGTCTTTGGCGGCTTCAGAGATCAGCGCCTTGAACTCGCCTTGTGCTTGAACTGCGCTGGTGGCAGTTGCGCCCTGGAACGGTTGCGGCGCAGGTGCGTTCATCACCGGAGCTTCATTACCGAAGAGCGATGTGAGTGCTGCTTCAAAGGTGGGGCCGTACGCCAGGCGGTCCTGCAACGCAAGAACAACCAGCCGCAATTCCGGCATGGGGCTGCGTTCAGCCTGCAAGTAAATTGGCTCCGCGTACAGGAGGGCGCGCCCGCAGGGGATAACCAGCAGCGTTCCGCGTCGCACATGCGATCCCTGCTGGTTCCAAAGAGTCATCTGGCCGGAAAGCTGCGCGTTTTGATCAATCCGCGCTTCCAC
>DATFDA010000285.1:0-8871 GCA_035252525.1 Candidatus Angelobacter sp.
CTCGCCGTGCAGTACAACCCTAAGAAGCTCACGCACGCTGTCGTCGAATACGTGGACGTTGCGGCCATTGGCCAGGAAGCGCTCAAAGAGACTGCATTCCTCACAAATCTGCGCACCGTGGACGCGTTGGCGCACGTGCTGCGCGCGTTTGACGATCCTGCCATTCCCCATGTTGGAGAAATCAATCCATTGCGCGACGCAAAGACGGTGGACTTTGATTTGATCGTCAGCGACCTGGGCCAGGTGGAGAAGCGGCTGGAGCGCGTGGAAAAAGACCTTAAGAAGATGAAGAACCCTGAGTTGGAACGCGAATTTGACCTGCTCAAGCGCTGCAACGCCCACCTGGAAAAGGAACTGCCGTTGCGTGAAATGGAGATTTCCGCAGAAGACGAGAAACGCATCCGCGGCTTCATGTTTCTGAGCCAGAAACCTATCCTTTATGTTCTGAACATCAATGAGTCGCCAACACTCGGCGCAGACCTGGAGAATGCTGTTGCAAAATACAATCTGGCGGAGATTGCCGGTCGCACCAACGCCGGCGCAACTGCTGTTTGCGGCAAGGTGGAGGCCGAACTCGCCGAGATGAGCGACGAAGAATCCCAGGAATTCTTGGCCAGCTATGGTCTTAAAGAAAGCGGACTCACTCGCCTGATCCGCAAAACCTATGAGCTGTTGGGTGTGATTTCCTTCTTCACCATTGGAGAAGATGAATGCCGCGCCTGGACGGTGCCCAAGAATTCACGCGCGCAGGGCGCAGCGGGAGCTATCCACTCTGATCTGGAAAAGCACTTCATCCGCGCGGAAACCATCCACTGGGACAAACTGCTGGATGCCGGCTCTGAAGCCAACGCGAGAAGCAAAGGGCTGCTTCGATTAGAAGGCAAAGACTACATTGTGCAGGATGGAGACGTGCTGCACATTCGTCACAGCGCATGATTTATCTCTGCCATGGTCGCGCGCGCGTGCTGCCATCATCTGATATCCTCGCCTATTCTTCATGAGTTCATTCACAACAAGTGTTCTGCTGGGACTGGCGGCTGCGGTGGCGAACGGTTTGGGCGGCGCAGTCCTGGTCCAGAGAGAATGGGAAAAGCGATATCTTCGCTATTTCATAGCTCTCGGTTCAGGATTCATGCTGGGTACTTCTCTCCTGGAGATGCTGCCTGAAAGCATTCGACTCGCCGGGCCGAATGCTCCCCTTCTTGTGCTGGCCGGATATTTCATAGTGCATTTCTTTGAGCACACCGTTACTTCCCACTTCCATTTTGGCGAAGAAACACATGCAGAGGAATTTCTCAATTCGCATCGCATCTACTCGGTCCTCTTCGGACTGGTGATCCACACTTTTTTTGACGGCATTGCCATTGCATCCGGATTTCTTGTTTCAAACTGGCTGGGCTGGGTGATTTTTCTCGCTGTAATTCTGCACAAAGTTCCGGAAGGCTTCACAGCATCGTCCATCATGCTGGCCGCCGGGCGCAGCAAGCGAGTTTCCTGGGCCGCCTCCGCTCTGCTTGGCCTGGCCACACTGGTTGGCGTGCTCACGGTCACCGTCTTCACCCGATCACTCAACGCGGGCATGCCACTTTCTGCCGGCGTAACTCTCTATGTGGCAGCTTCAGACCTGATACCTGAAGTCAATCGCGAACGCGGCATCGGCGTGGCCTTGGCAGTGTTCTTGGGTGTTGGAATGTTTTTGGGAATACAACGGCTGTTTCACTGATGGAATGCGATCAGGACTCAGCAATTGCCAGGATTGCCAAGCGTGCCGAAATTGACAATTGAAAAGCTCACGCACCGTGCAGCTTCGCTGCCCGGCAATCCAGTGTGGTGCTTAGAGTCTCAATTTTGGCAATTCCGGCGATTTTGATAATTTATTCCACTTCCCGCCTCGCCCTGTAGCCTTCTCGAGAGACGACCTGGTATTTCACGTCCTTGCCTTTCTCGTTGCGCATCTTGAGCGGCTTGCCGTCCGGTCCTACCAGTTCCACTTTGATCTTGCGATACGAACCATCTTGAGCAGGATTTGTGGGATGGTAGGCCAGGCTGTACTGGTTGCGTATGGTCTGTCCGATATCGGCGAAAATCTCCCGGAATTGTGCCTGAAACAGCGGCGCATAGTATTTGCCGCCGGTCATCTTGGCAAAGCTCTTCATCTGGTTGTCTGCCTGCAGAAATTCCGTGCGGCAACTGAAGGAGGTAATTGGGCAGAGGACATTGGATCCGCCATGAGACTCAAGATATTCGCGCAACGCCTGGCCGGTGCTCACGCTATAAATGGCAATGTCCTTTGAGTTCTGGACCTTTTTGAGCGTTTGATCAAGCGTGTGTTTGCTGAAAGTGTCCCTTCCGCTGGCAATCAGAATAATGTATTTGCGTCCTTCCACCCCTTCCAGCCGGTCCACCGTGTCATAGAGCGCGTCAAACAAATTCGACTCCTGTGACATGGCAAACTGCAGGCTGCGGAGCCCCTCGTAAATCTCACGCTTGTCCTGGGTGAAATCGGCCAGGATGTGTTCGCGGATATCGAAGGTCACCAGCGCAATCCAATCTTCCTTCTTGAGAGTGCTGGCGAAAACGCTGGAAGCGTAAAGCGAGTCATACTCGAACGGGTAAAAGTTGTTGGCAAACTCCATCAGGATGACGGCCGTAATGGGCGCCTGGGTCTGATTGAATCCGCTGATTTTCTGTGGCACGCCGTCTTCCAGCACGCGGAAGTTCTGCTCCTTCAGCCCCGGCACAAAAACGCCGTCTTTAGTCAGCACACCCACATCCAACGTCACCAGCGGCACATTCACCTTCAGGCTGAAGTTGGGCATGGCCTCGTCTTTTTTAGGCGGCTTGGGCGCTTCTTCCTTCTTGGGCGTCGGCTCTTCTTTCTTCTTGGGCACGGCAATCGGCCCAATGTCGCCTTCCGGGCCTCCTGCTGAAGGTGTGGTGTTCTGCTGGTTTTGTTGTTGCTGCACGTCAGGCGTGGCCTGCGGCTGAGGCTGGCTCTGGCCAAGCATGTAACCCGGCAGTACCAGCCAGTTCAAGGCAAACAACAACACGACTGAGACGGAACTCACAAGCGGCAAACGGGAGCATTTCGCGCTGAACAGTGGGGGCATTCTGCGGCTGCCTTCAGATTAGGTTTTCTTTAATAGTATAGATGCACCAGCTCACGGTTTCAGAAGCCTTTTGCCTGCCGAACTCACGTGCAAAGAAGTGTTAAGAACAGATCTCACGTCTCATCAAGCAGCCTGAAGCCTCCAAGGGGAACGCCCTAGAGGGAGTACACGGTCTTATGTGGCGAACTAAGCGCATTTGTCACTGCCCTTTTGAGAGCTTCTGGATTACTATGACCTTACGAACTCAGCTTTTAAATGCAAGTTTATGCGCCTAACGAGCGGTTCGCGCACGGCACTTTGCAATTTAGGTTCAGCCGTATGAAAAAAGTAGTCATCTTCGTCTCGATCTTTTCATTTTTGGGCCTAGCCTGCGCCCAAAGTCAGCCAAACCAGAGCTCAAACCCAAAGAAAACCACGGCACAGACCCAGTTTATGTCTGTGGACGAGGTTCACCCTGGCATGAAGGGCATTGCCTACACGGTTTTTGAGGGCACCCAGCCGGAATCCATGGGAGTTGAAGTTCTTGGCGTCCTCAAAAACATGAACGGCCCCAAGAGCGACGTTGTGTTAGTGCGGCTGACGGGCGAGAAGGCCGAATATACCGGCGTGGTCGCCGGAATGAGCGGCAGCCCGGTTTACATTGACGGTAAGTTGCTCGGAGCCATCGCTTACCGCATCGGCCAATTCTCCAAAGAACCAATCGCCGGCGTCACCCCGATTCAGCAGATGCTGGAAATCAATGAATTTGATTCCAGCATCAATCCCCAAACCACTGCAGTAGCGGCAAAGCCGGTTGCACCGGAAAAGACCAGTGGTCCCGGTTCGGCTGATGCCGGCCAGGTGCAGGGCGTGACGCAGTATTTGCAGCCCATTGATTCTCCCTTCGTTTTTAACGGATTCACGGAATCGTCTTTGAAGGAATTCGCGCCGCAGTTTGCATCTGCCGGAATAACTCCGGTGATGGGCGTGGGCTCGGCCAGCAATGCCAAACAGCCGGAGCCTCTGGTTCCGGGATCGGCAGTCAGTGCCATCCTGGTCCGCGGCGATATGGATGTTGCCGCCACTTGCACCGTAACTTACATGGATGCCGAACATCTTCTGGCCTGCGGACATCCGCTTACGCAATACGGCATGGTAGACATGCCCATGACGAAAGCCAACGTGATCGCCACGCTGGCTTCGCCGCTGAATGCTTTCAAAATCATCAACACCACTGAATCTGTAGGCGCATTCGTCCAGGACCGCAAAACCGGCATCATGGGATTGTTTAACCGCAATCCGCAGATGATTCCAGTGACCTTGAGCATCCACGGCCCCAGCGGTCCCAGGGAATTTCATTACGAAGTTCTCAACAACGCCAAACTGACCCCGCTCATGATGATGACTACGGTCTATAACGCCCTGATGGGCATGAACCAGTACGGCGAAGAGACCACCTACCGCATGAACGGCAGTATCCAGGTGAACGGATTTCCTGACGTGCGCATGACCAACATGTTCTCTCCCACCGATAGCCAGCCGACCGCGTTTGCAGTGGCTATGGCGCTGGGGGACCATTTTGGGCGCATCTATGACAATCCTTTTCAGGCGCCGACCGTTGGCGGCGTGAACCTGGAATTTGAACTCGAACGCGACCGCCACTCCGCAGTGCTGGAGAACGCGCGCACTGATGTGACTGAAGCGCGCCCCGGTGACGAGATCACCGTAGAAGCTGTGCTGCGTCCATACCGTGGCGATCGGATTGTTCGCCGCATTCCAGTGCGCGTGCCCACATCGGTTCCCAAGGGAACACTGCGCATCCTGGTGAGCGACGCCGAGACCCTGGATCGTGCACGCAAAATGAGTCCGGTTCGCGGACTGGATCTGGGCTCAACCATCGAGCTCCTGAATAAGGAACACCTGAATGACCACCTCTATGTATCGCTGCTGGAACCGAATCCACAGGCGACCGTGGAAGATAAGGTCATGCCCGGCGTGCCGCTTTCCGTGATGAACGTAATGGACGGAATGCGCTCCACCCAGCAGATGGTGGTGTTCAACGAATCTGCGGTGCACGAATCATCCACGCCCGTCGGTTACGTGGTAACGGGCTCACAGGTGATCAGCCTGACGATTAAATAGTCAGACCACTTTATTGCCGGGCGCAGCCGCTTGCCGGGTGCGCCCGGATTGAGAATTTCGTCCGGCGCTTGTTTTTCATGCCAGCCTCTCACTTCTGCAATTTCTGCTCTGAGGCAAACTGCTGTTAATCTTGATAAATAGAATGAAAATATTTTTTTCTGCTCTTTTGGTTTGTGCCCTTTCGGCGGTTGTAGTTGCAGAGGGCACGCGTTTATGGAACGAAACCGGTTACGAAGAATTTGAACGTGGCACCGCGCGTGGTGTGGCCATCCGCAGCTCCGGCCAGTTGGAACTGGCGCCTGCGTTCAAGGTTTTGTACACCACTCCGTCCACGTTTATCTGGCAGATTACGTCTGATCGCGACGGAACAGTGTACGCAGCCACGGGAGCGCCGGCCCGGATTTATCGCATCACTCCCGACGGCAAATCATCCGTTATTTTTGAACCCAAAGAGCTGCAGGTCCAGGCCCTCACGTTGGGCAAAGACGGCGCCATTTATGCCGCCACCTCGCCCGATGGCAAAGTGTACAGGATTGCTCCCAATGGCCAGTCCAAGGCAGGCGCGCCTGAATATTCCGCCAGCATGTTCTTCGATCCCAAGACCAAATACATCTGGGACCTGGCCTTCGATAACGATGGCCGTCTTTACGTCGCCACCGGAGACAATGGTGAGATCTATCGCGTAGAGAAAAATGGGCAGGGCGCGGTTTTCTTCAAGTCAGATGAAGCTCACATACGAGTTCTGGCATTTGATCCCAAAGGCAACCTCATCGCCGGCTCTGATGGCGGAGCTCTGGTCTATCGGATTTCGCCGGCGGGAGAAGGTTTTGTTCTTTACAGCGCTCCTCGCAAAGAGATCACCGCCCTGGCGGTGGACGGATCCGGCAATATTTATGCCGCTGCCACCGGTGAGAAACGCGCTGTCACTAGTGTTGCTGCCTCCACGCCGATCACGGTACAGCCGGGCGCGCAACCTATCACCGCGCCGCTGGTGGGAAATGTAAATCTCGGCGGCTCTGATGTCTACCTGATTGCCGCTGACGGCTCTCCTCGTAAAATCTGGTCTTCCCACGATGACATTGTGTACGCGCTCAGCGTTGACGGTTCCGGCCGCCTGATTGCGGGCACGGGCAACAAGGGCCGCATCTATGCCATTGAAAAAAACGGCACGTACACTGACCTGATCAAAGCCAGCGCCAATCAAGTCACCGGGTTCAGCAAAGCTCCAGGCGGAGGCATTTATTGTTCCAGCAGCAACCTGGGGAAAATTTTCCTCATGAGCAACACCCCGGAAGGCGAAGGCAGTTTTGAAAGTGATGTGCTGGATGCCAAGATCTTCTCCCGCTGGGGGCGCGCCGAAGTTCGCGGCCGAGGCAACTTTGAACTGTATGCGCGCAGCGGCAACGTGGACAACCCGGATCGCAACTGGAGCGCGTGGAGCCGCATTGATCTGAACAAGGATGCGCGTGTGGATGTGCCGGCTGCACGCTTTGTGCAGTGGCGCGCTGTGCTCCGGCCGGCCAATCCTCCTACACAAATTGATAACGTGGGCATTAATTATCTCTCGCAAAATGTCTCGCCGGTGGTGGATGAAGTAGTGGTGCAGCAGGGCGCGCGTTTCCAGCAACAACCCCACAACGCCGGCCCGGATAATGTGAATGTGTCTCTGGGAGGAGCGCCTCCGGCATTGCAGCACATTGACGTGGTACCGCCGGCTACCCGTGATCGAGGCTACGTTGCCGTCCGCTGGTCAGCGCATGATGACAATGATGACGACCTCATTTTCGCCGTGTACTATCGCGGCGACAACGAACGCGACTGGAAGCTGCTCAAATCCGGACTGACCGACAGGTTCTATTCCTTTGATTCTGGGCTGCTCCCCGATGGCGGATACACCATTCGCGTGGTTGCCAGTGACGCTCCTTCGCATACTCCTGAAGAAGCCCTGAGCGACGAGCGAGTAAGCACACGCTTTGAGGTGGACAATACGCCTCCGCGAGTGGAAAACCTGGCCGCCAGGGCGGAGGGCCAGGAGCTTCACGTGACCTTCCATGCGACCGACGATTTCTCCCCCATCGGCCACGCCGAGTATTCAATTGATGCCGGTGATTGGCAATACCTGGAGCCGGTTGGGCAACTTTCCGACTCCAAGACAGAGAATTACGATTTCACCGTGTTGCTGAATTCCACCGCACAGCCGGCACAAACCGATGCTCCAGCCCAGCAGAAGAAAAGCAAAAAATCTGCACCAGCGCAGCCCGTAACGGGCGAGCATGTGGTCGTAGTGCGCATTTATGATCGCGCGGAAAATCCGGCCACGGCAAAGTACGTGGTGCGGTGAGGCGCCTTCCCAGTTCATCTCGTTGCGAAAAGCAAATCAGGAGGAGCGGCAGGCGTATGAAGACGCAATCGAATACGAATTGGAAAGTAGTTGACGCTCTAAACGATGCTCATATCGACTATTCAGAAAATCCCAAACTGGGCCCCGAATTCTTCGTCAGAGCAGTGCGCTGGCCCGGCAACAAACAATTAGTATCGTTGCGGCTCGATCCTGATGTTCTCTTATTCTTCAAGAAACAAGGCAAGGGATACCAGACCATGATTAATGCTCTCCTGAGAAAGTATATGGAGGCACAACAGCCGGTGCCGGTATACAACGCGAAGAAGAGCCTCAGCGGCACAGCCAAAAGGACAAAATCAAGAAAAAAGAGCGCATGAGAAGCTATTGTTAGAATCGCGCCCGGAAATTCACCCAGTCAAACGGCAGCGCCCTTAGCTCCGAAATGCTCTTCACTTCGTAATCCGGCTCTTCATCCTTATTCCGTGGTTCCTGGGCAGCAAATTCACCATAACGAATGCGCACGGTGTGCATGCCTAGTTCCTTGCCGGCGCGGATTTCGCGCATCGGACGATCGCCAACAACGAGAACCTCACCCGCTTTCAGCCCGAGTTCTTGCTGGATCTTTTTGAACGCGGCTTCCTTAGTAAGAAGCCTGTCACGATCGGCATAAAAGATCCTGTCAATGGCCGGCTCCTGGTCCAGGCGCAAGGCTTTCACCTTGGCCCTCTGAATCTCAGGTTCGCCGAAACTCACGACAAAGACCTTCACGCCCCGAGAGTGTAGAAAGCGGAGCAGGGGTCGGGTTCCGCGGAAAATTTTCAGCTCTCCTACCGGGCAGGTGAAATATGCGTCCCGGGCGGCGCGGGTAATACCCTCCGGATCTTCAGCCTGGAATTGCCGGCAGACCACAGCATCAATGTGGTGCAGCATGGGATCTTCTTGAAAGGCCCTCATGCGCGCGCGGAATACGGCTTCAACATCCGCCTTCAGCCCCGCCCTCACCATAGCTTCAGCGGCATGGCGATGCGATGGACGGACACGTTGGCCCAGGCAGTCATACAAAGTGTCATCAAGGTCAAAGATGACGCAGCGGATCGGAGTTTTACTCCCTGCTACCCTTGTTGTGCGGGGGAACATGAAAACCAGCATTCTAGATGGAAAGCGGCAGGTTTTCTCTGGCACCGATCGTTGCCAACATGTTCTGAAGGCAGGCGGGCGCGCAGAGTTCGCTTGCTTTTGGTGATTTCTCTTGATGCCTTACCGATGTAGACAAGCCGGTTTTTAAAATAGAGGGCATAG
>DATFDA010000286.1:0-6019 GCA_035252525.1 Candidatus Angelobacter sp.
GAACCATGTTGCCAAATGGAGAGACCGGTAATATTTTTTCAAAAATGGAGGTAAGCAATGATCCAACGTACATTAAGCGCGCCTGAGATTGCCCTGATAGCTGGAACGCGGGTTGCTCTGGGAATGGGAATTGGCTTGTTATTGTCAGGCCGTTTGAGCCGCGACCAATGCAAAGGCGCTGGGGTGGCTTTGGCGGTTGTGGGAGCAATAACCACCATTCCTCTTGCTGTGCAGGTGATCACTTCCGGGCGGCATGCAGAGAAGAGAGTTCTACCCGCGGCATAAGAATGTAAGGGATGTAAAAGCAATTGCCGTGACCATTGCAGTGCGGCCCAATGGTCAGCGTTGTTCCGCAATCAGTTCCTGGCAGGTGATGCAGTAGCGGCTCCAGGGAACGGCGTTCAGCCGTTTAATGTTGATCTCCTGCCCGCAGCTCAGGCAATCGCCGAATGTGCCGCTTTCAATGCGTGAGAGCGCGCCCTCCACCAGGACCAGCAATCCCCGCTCCTGCGCTTTTTGCAGGAATGCCATTTCCTTGGATTGCGAGAAGTTGGCGCGATCGCCCTCGTCGCGGCCAAAATCATGCGCATCGTGCGTCTCCTCTTTCGTGAGGCCGCGACGTAATTCTTCACGCTTTTTGGTGAGAATGTCCTGAAAACGTGCTACCTGAGCTTTTTCCATAAAAGTCGGTCAGAGATAATGATACTTGATTGAGCAATTTAGGGCTAACTATGGGTGCTTCTCTGCAATTGGTCTGGTGTACAGCAGACGCTCGAAAGGGACATCGTTTCCCGAAAGCACGGCTCATATGGTTTTCTCAATCAAGAGCCATTCGCTGAACTCGAGTTCCGCCATGGATCATGCCCTGAAGCACGTCGCCAAAAAAGTGGTCGAGTTCATTTGGTTCGGGAGCACTGATTTCGCCCAGCGCAGAGACTGCTTCATCGGGTAGAACCGCGTTTGCAGCAGCCAGATTCTTCTCCAGTTGTTCCACGCGGGTCGCGCCAATCAGTGTGGAAGTGACACACGGACGTCCCATCACCCAGGCCAGAGCGACCTCTGCCGGGGATCTTCCCAGGCCCTCAGCCACTTTTAACAGGCTCTCCAGGATTTTCCAGTTCTGCTCGTGTTTAGCGAATTTCTCCAATGTTGGATTACCGGAGTCTTTCATGTCCACCACGCGGCCCGAGCCTGTAATCTTCCCATCTACCCGGCGAAATTTACCGGAAAGGAAGCCGCTCGCCAAAGGACTCCAGGGGGTGATTGAAATTCCAAGTTCCCTGGCCATGGGCATGTGTTCGCGTTCCAGACTACGGGAAACCAGCGAGTACTCGAGTTGAAGAGTTGCCGGGCGTTCCCAGCCCCGAAGGTCAGCGATGGTAGTGAACCGCGAAGCGTACCATGCCGGCACATCGCTAAGTCCTGCATGCCGGATTTTTCCACTGCGAACCAAATCATTGAGCGTGGCAGCCACCTCTTCCACCGGCGTCACCTGATCCCAGGCATGCAGGATATAGAGATCAATGAAATCAGTGCGCAATCGCCGCAGGGATCCCTCCAGGGCGCGATAAATGTTTTTTCGCCCGTTGCCCCCGGCGTTGGGATTGCCCTTTTGCGCATTGAAGCTGAACTTGGTAGCAAGAACGATTTCGTCGCGTGACCGGCTCTCCTGGATCATCTCTCCCAGCCATTCTTCGCTGGTGCCGCCCGCGTAGAGGTCTGCGGTATCAATGAAATTGCCGCCGGCATTGCGGTAGGTGTCAAAGAGGAGGCGCGATGTGTTCTTATCCGCTCCCCAGCCAAACGTCATGGCTCCCAAGGCGAGAGGAGAGACTTTGAGGCCTGTGCGGCCTAGTGTGCGAAAAACCATGTTGCCCTCAATATTCATCTCAGCATCCTCCGGCTTGGTCGCTATCGTTCAACTCTAATCTACGAAAAAGCTGCACAGACGAAAAGTCAGCGGCTTTTGCTCGTGCGGTGCAATGAGAATGCAGTTCTCATAAAATTGACTCTCGCCACAGCATAGCTGGCGCAACTTATTTGTACAGGAGGAAGCGTGGACCAGAAGGAGTTCTTCTTAAAGCATTGGAAAAAGGAAGCAGCAGCTACGGGAAAGGTAATCAGCCGCGTCCCCGAAGGTTCTACATACAGACCCGATCCCAAGTCGCGCACGGCGCGGGAGATCGCATGGCTCATTGTGCGAGAGGAAGCTGCGCTGGTGGAAGGATTGGAACGCGGAGTGTTCGAATGGACTGAAGTGCCGGCCCCCGAGAAGGTCAAAGATGTTATTGCGCAGTACGAACCCGAGCACGATGCACTTACCAAAAGACTTCAGGCGGTTCCCTCATCGCGATGGGAGGAGCAGTTGCCGTTCATGTGGGGCGGGCAGGAAGTGATGAAGGATGCCGGTTATGAAATGGCGTGGGGCTTTCTGCTCGATCAGATCCATCATCGGGGACAGCTCTCGACGTACCTGCGCCCCATGGGGGCGAAGGTGCCGCAGATTTACGGCCCCAGCGCCGACGAGGGGATGTAAAAGACAAGTTTCACGGCACAGAGTGGCGGGAAAATTAGCGGTAATTCTGGGAACTCGGATCAGCACCTTTGACCTCCTGCTCAAAAAAACAGGATGCAAACGCTTTTGGGCAACGAGGACAAATCAAAGCCCCCTGGATCGAAGGAGTGTAAACGCCAGGGGGCTCCGTGCTTCAGTAAGGGGCATGGTTCCATGAAGAACCACGGCGATAATATCGCAGTGCGATATTAAAACGCAACTTTTTTATTTGCGACCCTAGCGTCCGGCCCGGGATACAATTCTGGCAATCTTCGGAGAGAGATGAATTGCCTGAGCCGCGATTTGCCACTTATGACGAGTTCTTTACCTTCTACCTGCACGAGCACGCGAACCCGCGCAATCGCCTGATGCATGCCGCAGGCACGGTGCTTGGGTTATGCACCCTGGTTGTGCCATTCGCCCTTCGTCATCCCTGGTATGCGCTGTTTTGGCCGGTGGTGGCTTACGGGTTTGCCTGGACGGGACATTTCCTCATCGAAGGGAACAAGCCCGCCACATTTGGTCACCCGTTCTGGTCATTTATCAGCGATTTCAAAATGCTCGGACTGATGCTCACGGGAAGGCTGCAAGCACGAATGAAGCAGGGCACGGAAGTTGTGACAAGACCATCAGCGTGGGAGGTTGAGTCTTCAGAAGAAGCACGAGATGAGCGACTCCGATGAATAAACTTGCAGCTCCCAGCAGTGCATGAGCAAGACGCGCTCGTTTACTTTCGGCTTGACCGGACGGGTGACGCAGGGTAACCAGCAGGGCTTCTTTTCTCCCCAAATGAGCGCGCTTCAACCACAGGATTCCGAGCGCCATCCAGATCACTGCCATCCATCCATGCCATTGCGCCATAGAGTGGACATTGTGCCATACAGCACCAGAAGTTTTAAGAATTATGGAGCAATTGCAATCGGCCTGGTCTCAAACGTCATCACATCCGCAATGGCGCTGGTTCCGGTGCCCTGGGCTTTGGCCGATTCCGCCTGGAAGAAATACTTGGTCCCGGGTTGCAGATTCTTGAGGTACACACGGTGGGTGAATCCGCCCCAGGGCATGCCGGCGCCCTGATCGAGATGATTGGCAGAGGTGCCGTAGCGAAGAGTGGTTCCGGAATTAACGTTAGTAGACCATGCGATGGTGGCGGTTGAACTTGTGACGCTCTCCACCACAGGACCGTGCGTGATCCGCACAGGCGGCAGGGAATCTGCATCTTCAGATGATTGAGCGTACACCGTTATAAAACCAAGCAAACCGAGAAGGATGGCGGCAATGACCGCTTTTGAATTTCTCATTCCCATATTCATCCAAACACCCGCTGGTTGGATGAGTTGCGGATGGGCAAAGGTTTGCGCTCTGGATTTTCAACCACAGAGGACACAGAGGAACATAGGGTAGTCTTCATCTTGTTCAGCCGCACACGGGCGTTTTGTGGCGAAGTCTGGTCGAGTTTTTTGAACGCTCATGGCAGAATAGCCAACCATGAAGATTGCCCGGATTTTGGTTTGGCTCGGTGTGGCAGGTTTGGGTGCAATGGCATTTGCCGCTATCGCGTGGAGTCGCGGCGAGCCCATCAGCGCCATGTGGCTGCTGGTGGCCGCGATTTGCACGTATTCGCTCGGTTATCGTTTTTACAGCAAGTTCGTCGCCGCCAAAGTGCTCACGCTGGATGCATTGCGGGCAACACCTGCAGAGCGGCTGGAGAATGGCCGTGATTTCATCCCCACCAATAAATGGGTTGTATTCGGCCACCATTTCGCTGCCATTGCCGGTCCTGGGCCGCTGGTTGGACCGGTGCTTGCGGCGCAGTTCGGATATCTGCCCGGGACATTGTGGATTCTTGCAGGAGCGGTGTTCGCCGGGTGCGTGCAGGACTTTGTGATCTTGCTTTTTTCTGTCCGGCGCGACGGAAAATCCCTGGGACAGATGGCGCGTGAGGAGATCGGCAAAGTTGCCGGTACCGTGTCTTTCATCGCCGTGCTCAGCATTCTGGTGATTCTGCTGGCCGTGGTGGCGTTGATCATTGTGAATGCGCTGAAAGCGAGCCCGTGGGGAGCGGTCACCATTGGACTGACGATCCCTATTGCGCTGTTGATGGGCCTTTACCTGCGCTATCTGCGGCCGGGAAGAGTGCTGGAAGCCTCTGTACTTGGATTCCTGTTCGTGGTTCTGGCCATTTTTGCCGGACAGTGGGTTTCGCATTCGGCTTCACTTTCTGCCGTCTTTACGTTGAGCGGAAGCGCGCTGGCGATCCTGGTTATTCTTTATGGATTTGCTGCTTCGGCCCTTCCAGTCTGGCTGTTGCTGGCCCCGCGCGACTATCTCAGCACGTTTGTGAAGCTGGGCACGGTGGCAATCCTTGCCGCCGGAATCCTGGCGGTGCGCCCAACCTTGCAGATGCCGGCATTCACCCGCTTTATGGACGGCAGCGGCCCGGTGTTTGCCGGAAAGCTCTTTCCCTTCGCTTTCATCACCATCGCCTGCGGAGCCATCAGCGGGTTTCATTCTTTGATCTCCAGCGGCACCACACCCAAGCTGATTGCGCGCGAGACACAGACACGCATGGTGGGGTACGGCGCCATGATGTGCGAATCGTTTGTCGGAATCATGGCCATCATTGCCGCCTGCACACTCCAGCCGGGCGCTTATTTTGCCGTGAACAGCGGTGCAGGCATGGTGGGCGGAACTCCGGCTGCTGCCGTCGCCACGATCAGCAACTGGGGATTCCCGGTGACTGCGGATCAGATGAACACATTGGCCACCGCGGTGGGTGAAAAAACTCTCTTTTTCCGCACCGGCGGCGCGCCGGCCTTTGCCCTCGGCATGGCGAAGATATTTTCTGATTCGCTGGGTGGAGATCGCGTGATGGCGCTCTGGTATCACTTTGCCATCATGTTTGAGGCTTTGTTCATATTGACGGTGCTCGATGCGGGAACGCGTGTGGCCCGCTTTATGCTGCAGGATGCCCTGGGGCATCTGTGGCCCGCGATGGGACGCACCAGTTGGTATCCAAGCATTGTCAGCACCAGCGCATTGGTGGTGGCTGCGTGGGGTTGGTTTTTGTGGCAGGGAATTCACGACCCGCTGGGAGGAATCAATTCGTTGTGGCCGTTGTTCGGCATCTGCAATCAGTTGCTGGCGGCTGTTGCTCTGTGTGTTGCCACCACCATCATCGTAAAGTTGGGCCGAGCCCGCTACATCTGGGTTACGCTGGCCCCGCTGGCCTGGCTGGTTTCGGTGACGTTTTCCGCCGCCTGGGCCAAGATGTTTGATCCGAATCCGCTAATCGGGCTGCTGGCTCATGCGCGCCAGCTCGCGACCGGTCCGGCGACAGCAGACCTGGCGCGCCGCATCTTGAATGACCGGCTCGATGCAGCTCTGTGCGGGCTGTTGATGGCGCTGGTCAGCGTGATCGTGATTGAATCGGCGCTGGTGTGGATCAGCGTGATTTCGGGCCGG
>DATFDA010000287.1:0-4696 GCA_035252525.1 Candidatus Angelobacter sp.
CGGGCCGCCGCGTCTCGCGCCCAAGGAAGGCAAGGGCTGGCTGTTTGCCATGGGGGAACTGGCGATGACGGCAGAGGATCTTCAGAAATGGAATATCTCCGTCATCAATGAGACCCTGCTCAAGCCTGCCTCTTATAAAGAGCTCGAGACCGAGGTGCTGCTGAAGGACGGCAGTCCCACGGGTTATGCTTTGGGCATCGGAGTGGCGCGGCGAAACGGCCATCGCAGGCTAGCGCATGATGGAGAGGTTTCGGGGTTTACCGCCGCCAGCCTGATTTATCCCGATGATCGGATGGCAATCGTGGTTCTAACCAATCAGGACGCAGCCGAAGCCTCTAGTTTGATTGCGCGCGGAATTGCGGAGAAACTGCTGCAAGCGGCTTCTGACCCAAAAGAAGATGCACTGGTCACGCGGGTACTCGGGGAACTTGCGCAGGGCAAGATCGAACGCTCTCTCTTCACTGATAACGCGAACGCGTATTTCAACGATCAGGCGCTCCAGGATTATGCCGCCAGCCTTTCACCATTGGGAGCGCTGCAGGCGGTGAAGCAAAACAGCACAAGCCTGCGCGGAGGCATGACCTATCGAAACTATGTAGCCAAATATGCCAAGAAAGCTTTGACTCTGTCTATTTACGAGATGCCCGACGGCAAGATTGAACAGTTCATCGTTCGTCCGGCGGAGTAGAACGAAGTTACCGCCGGTGCAGATGCACAAAATCAAGATGCTCGCGGCCGTAAACACTTATCAGCGCTTAACCTGAATCAAGCGTCGCAGCACCTGAGTGCGGTAACTGTCTGCCTTGGCTCCGTGGGCCTTGGTCTTTCGAAACCTCCGGCTGTGAGATAGATGGAAATGATGTGATGGGTTCGCGGTTATACTTCATCCAACGTCAGTATTTGATGAGCGCCACCTCGTAAAGGGGTCCGAACCACATGTCGAGTAATCATCAAGCACTTCCGGAAAGAACTTTGCAGCATGCAGTCTCTGAAATGGAGCGCGTGGTAAATTTTATTGACCGCTTCACCGCCATGGTGGTCCAGAAGCTGGAAAAACTGGAATCGCAAATGGCCGGCAGAGCACCATCTTCCGCGACATCCAAAAGCATTTGAGAGATCTCTGCAACCAGCATCTGAAGGCTGGTCTCCTCCGGCCTGTTTTCCGAATCCGAACTGTCATCAGCGCTGGTCTGCGCTTTGGTTGCGAGTTTCAAAGTGCTTCAATACTGCTTCCGTCTGCACCTTGTTCAGGATTGCGCTCAGGGCCGCCGCATCTGCCTGCTGCACGGCGCGCACACTGCCGAAGTGTTGCAGCAAACGCTGACGGGTGCGCTGTCCGATTCCGGGAATCTCAAGGAGTTCTGAAGCACGGTCACGCATCTGCCGCCGTTTGCGATGAAAGGTCACGGCAAAGCGGTGCGACTCATCGCGCACCATCTGCACCAGGTGCAACACGGGCGAGTGGCGATCCAGCACCACCGGCTCATCTTCCTGGCCGTACACGTAAATAATTTCTTCTTTCTTGGCGATTGCCGCCAGCGGCTGATTGGTAACCTCCAGTTGCTCCAGCGCTTCAGCCGCGGCGTGGAGCTGGCCGAGACCTCCGTCAATCAAAACCAGGCTGGGGAAAGGCTTGTTCTCATCGCGCAGACGCTTGTAACGCCTCCCCACCACCTCGCGCATGGAAGCAAAGTCATCTACGCCCTGTACGCTGCGCACAATGAACTTGCGATATTCCGATTTGTTCATCCTGCCCTCTTCCCACACCACCATGGAAGCGACGGTCTCAGCGCCCTGAATATGCGAGATGTCGAAGCATTCGATGCGTTTTGGCGGATCAGGCAATCCAAGCGCGTCCTGTAAAGCCTCCTGCACTGCTTTGGCCTGCGGCTTCATTACACGGAAGCGCTGGTCAAATGACTGTTTGGCATTCTGGGCCGCCAGGTCAATGAGAGAACGCTTTTCCCCGCGCTGCGGAACCAGAATCTCCATTTTTGTGCCACGTTTCTCGGCAAGAAGTTCCTCAAGCTCCGCGCGATCTTCAAAATCTACAGGGACGATGATGTCACGGGGGACATACTGCTGATCGATGTAAACCTGCTTGAGCAGTGCAGACAAAAAAGCTCCTGGCTGGAATCCTTGCGCGTGCCCATCCTGCGGAGCAGTTGCGCCATCCTCACTTGCCCTAGGGGTATCAAATTCCGGCAGGTCTTCCCAAAAGAACTCACGGCGATCAAGAATCTTTCCTCCGCGCAGGTGGAAAACATTGACCGCGAGCATCTGGTTTTCGAAGTGATATCCAAAAACGTCCATATCGTCGCCTTCCACGGCGGCCATCCTCTGTTTCTCCTGCAACTGCTCCACCGTGGAAATCAGGTCGCGATACCGCGCTGCACGCTCGTACTCCTGCGCTTCGGCCGCTTGCTGCATTCGCGCACGAAGCCCGCGGGAGAGGTCAGTCTGTCGGCCTTCCAGCAGAAGCTGCACGTCGCGTACCGCTTCCTGGTACGCCTCAGGCGTAGTCAGGTCCTGCACGCAGGGGCCCAGACAGCGCTTGATGTAGAACTGCAGGCAGGGGCGAGGGTGAAAGCGCGTAAGGTCCACTTTGCAGGACGGGACGAGAAAATGGCGGTGGATCAGGTCTACGATGCGGTAGGCCAGATTGCCCGGAAAATAGGGCCCGTAATATTCGCTGCCATCTTTCCTCAGGCGACGCGTCACATACACGCGAGGGAAGCGTTCCCCCAGGGTCAGCTTGATGTAGGGGTATGTTTTGTCATCGCGGAGAAGAATGTTGAAGCGCGGCTTCTTCTGCTTGATAAGGTTGTTTTCCAGCGCCAGCGCTTCTTTGTTGTTATCGACCACGATATAGTCGACATCAACGGCCTCGCGCAGCAGTGACCCGGTCTTGGCGTTCGCCTCGCCAACCCCCTCCTGAAAATAGGACCGCACCCGCGAGCGCAGGTTCTTCGCCTTGCCCACATAAATGACCTCGCCTTCGGCGTCCTTGTACAGGTACACGCCGGGCTGGGTGGGAATGGTGCGGATTTTTGAGAGAAGATCCATGGGGCGCTAACCGTTTGCAGGCCAAAACTGAATGATTTAGATTGCCAGAAATGCCAAAAGTGCCAAAGATCGCCGAATGGGGATCAGCTTTCAGGAGAACTTCTTGAGACCGGCGGCTTGAGGGCTGCGCACGGATTCAATTTTCAATCTTTGGCAATTTTGGCATTTTTGGCAATTGTCAGCCCTGTTCTCTGCTTTACTCTTATGTTAACAGGGATACTACCGAGTAATTTTTTTACGGCCAGAGCTTCTCGTCTGATTGCCCAAAGGTCGGGCATGGTGTCTAAATCGATGAAAATGTGCTGGTTACTTAAGTCCCGGCAGTGCTGCACATTGGCATCTCACTTGCTTTATCTAAGGCGGAACAAGTTTACGCGGCTACCCCTGCGCCGCTTTGGGTCTTGAAAAAGGAGCGTCCCCCCATGAATGTGAGATCAAGATTTTTGGTTCTGCTGGCTGGTGCGAGTTTGATGTTCAGCGCTGGTTGTTCAACAAAGAATTATGTCCGGCAGCAGACCCAGCCGATTATCGATAAAACCAACCAGTTGGATGAACTGACAGCCAAGAACAACCGGGACATCCGCGATGTCGATTCCCGTGCCCAGCAAGGCATTCAGGGCGTGAACAGCAAGGCAGGCGAGGCAGACCAGAAGGCTGTTGCGGCTGGTCAGCGCGCTGATCAGGCCGGCCAATTGGCCCAGCAAGCCAACACCCGTATTGACACTCTGACGAACCAGGTGGCCAACCTTGATAACTACCGCCCGGTCCTCGAAACCAGCGTACATTTCGCGTTTAACAAGGCCAATTTGACTGATAAAGCCAAGACTGCTCTTGACCAATTGGTGGCCGAGATCCCCAATACCAAGGGCTACTTGGTGGTGGTGGAAGGCGACACCGACGCGATTGGCTCCGCAACGTACAACTACAAGCTGAGCGAGCGCCGTGCTGATGCTGTGGTCCAGTATCTTGCCACCAAGAACGTTCCCGCTCACAAGATCTACATCATTGGTCTGGGTAAAGATAAGTACGTGGCGGACAACAAAACCTCAGACGGGCGCGCCAAGAACCGCCGTGTTGACGTGCGCCTGATGACCAACACGCAGGGACAGGAAACACCAGCTTCTGCGCAGAGTGCCTCTCCTAATCCGAGCAGGTAGTCTCTCCTCCCCCGGGACAGTGCGCAGAAATCAAAGGCCGTCAGAACCATCTGACGGCCTTTGATGTTTTTATCTGCATCTGGAGCGCTGTTGAGCCTGCCTTGCCTGGGCTGCAGTTCCGGTAAAATAGTGTCATGAACCCCATGCGTCTCCTGCTTGTGTGTCTGTTCGTGTTGGTGGTGGCTGCTGGGAGCAATCCGGCATTCGCCCAGGACGACCAGGACAATCAGCCGCATATAACGCCGCGCAAAGAAGAGAAACAGCAGCGCATCGCCAGGCCCACGCCAACCCCGCAGCCACAGCAGCCGGCCGCAAGTGGGGCTCAGCAGCCACAGGAAGCAGGCGAATCCTCCGGTTCGGGAAATGATGCGGAAACCGGTACCAGCTCAAGCAGAGATTCGCAGATTGACTTCAACGCCGGGCCTCGTTCAGCCCCGGTAAACGCGGCCAATGCGGATGTAAACTACGATCCC
>DATFDA010000288.1:0-13852 GCA_035252525.1 Candidatus Angelobacter sp.
CATTGATTGAGAATGGAGATACAAAACTCAATTGCGGTGGTACCGGAGCAGAATCGCCGGTGGTTAATACTTTCTTAAACCGGAATCCCGTTTGCGCCATCGCACTTGAAACCATACAACAGATTACTGCACCTACTATAAGAAGCTTCTTATTTCGCATCAGTATCCTCGTGGAACGAAAGTTGAAAAGAAGGATGAAAGGGGGAAAGAAGATATACAACAATCCGGGCGCTTCTTCAACTATTTGTTCAGATAGCCCACGCTTAGTTGGTAAAGAAGCACTGACAGCGCCATGTTATCGATGGTATAGGTTGATCCACTTTTCTAGAGCTATTCCAACTGGACGCTCGCCCCAACAAAACAGCTTCGGGCGCTATGCGGGAGAAAAAACTTATGACCTTTTGCCCGCCGGCGATAGAGGAGTCTACTGGGTCAATGGGATCCTGCTGGGTAGTACGTTGAAATAGAGCGCGACAAAATCTTAGTGCGGAGGCGCGGAGATGCGGAGGAAATTCGGAGAAGAGACCTACCGCGGATACACGCGGATCAACGGGGATGGGGAGTGGAAAAGTGAGTTTGCGAGTTGGGCCAGCACTGAACCGTTTCAAAGTTTCCCAGCCGAGGGCGGCTGGGCCACACGACTATGGATGACCCTCAATGGCTGGATGGGACCTAAAGCCGTGCACGGCATTGTACTAATTCGTGATTGCATGGGCGAAGAAATGGTGGTATGATGATTCGATTTGCGAGTTGCCGGATTGAGCCAAGGGCTAACGGTGGCCGAGAATCTCTGCCCCGCCCAGGCGGGGGAGCAGCGATGGGTGATTTGCGATCGGTGATTGGTGATTGGATGTCAATCATGAGTCAGCAAATGGCCAAGAGCTGAAGATCTTTGACAACATAACCGCTATTGGTACTTGGTACTGGGTATTTGGTGATGTGCGGGCTGTATTAGCAGACTGGTAAACCTAAGCGTTTTCGATAAAGGTTGGGAACCGGCAATTTCAACCCGAACTCGCGGGTGTCAACGCCGGGGTTGATTCCGCTAAGTCTATATTTTTCGGGGTTGACGGGGGAGGGGGTGGCAGTAGGCACGGCTATTGGCAAAGTGATAACACCGCGAAACCAGCACTTGGCAGCTAGCAATTGGCAATTGGCCGAAGAAACCCCAAAACCTTACCGCTGATCCACCGCATGCCGGGACAGGTTACACAGATTGCACTGATTTACACGGATGGAAAAGCAAACCTACCGCGGAAGCACGGAGACACGGAGAAAATCGCCGTGATCGCAACGTGATCGCCGTAATCGGAAAGCTAAACCTTACGGCTGATCCACGGCTGCGCCGGGACAGGTCAACGCTGATGACACGGATTTGCACAGATCGGAAAGCAAAACCTACCGCGGAGTTAATCAGCGGTAGGCTTCTTACTGTCCGGATCAGCTTCCTGATTTGAGCAGGTGGACGCTGCCGTTCACAGTACTGAGTTTGAGTTCGCGGCCGCCGCTGCCGATGCGTCCCTGCACGTGATGCGACATGAAGGCGTTGCTGGTGACGGGGAAATCTGAGCTGAAGCTGCCGTTGACGGTACGCACGTTAACCTCAGTATTGGCGTTGGCGGGCAGACCCACGTGAATGGCGCCGTTCACGCTCTCAAGATTGAGCGTGCCGCTCCAGTTGGCGCTACCCATGGTGGCTTCCACGCTGCCGTTTACTGACTTGGCTTCCGCCCACGACTTGGTGGAGACCTTTACGCTGCCGTTGACGGTGGTGGCCTTTACCTGGCGGTCAAGATCCTGGGCGCTGATGCCGCCGTTGACGGACTGCGCAGTAAAACGGTTGGCGGCGGGCACATGGACGGTATAGTGAATGCGCAGATGGTTGTTGTTGTGATGGCCAGTGCTGCTGCCGCTGCAACTATCCACGCCGGGATAAATTTCACAGATGGTTACGCCGTTTGAATCCGGCCTGGCCTCAAACCTTACCTCCTGGGCGCCCTGGCCGGAAGCTTCAGCCGTGACTTCCACCTGATTGCCGGAAGCGGGCGAGGCATCAACGTCTCCGTTGATGGTCTTGACGGTGACGGTCTGGTCAGCGCTCAACTGGCCGTTCCAGTTGAAGTTTTTGGTGTCATCCGCCAGGGCCAAAGATGAGAGCGCCAGAAGAGAACCGAATGCCAGAGAAGAACAGAGGATGCGCATGGGGGCTTTCATGAGGGAAGCATCTCCTTACAGTCAGGGTTAGACGCGGAAGATCCGCGGAAGTGAGCGGGGGATTAGCAAACCTTACCGCTGATGACACTGATGACACTGATTTTGCGCGGGATTGAAGAGCAGAACCTACCACAGAGGCACGGAGAAAAATCGGGCCATCGCTGCAAGTTGCAACATCAGAAAAGGCCAACCCGGCTTTTCAATCCGCGTGATCAGTGTTTATCAGTGGGAAGGTTTTGGTCATTCGCCGTTTCGGGCCAACTCCACCGCGCGCACCAGCGCCTGGGTTTTGTTGATGCATTCCTGGTATTCGCTTTCAGGGACGGAATCAGCCACGATGCCGGCGCCGGCCTGGACGTAAGCTTTGCGGCCCTTCATGAGCATGGTGCGGATGGCAATGCAGGAGTCAAGATTGCCGGCGAAGTCGGCGTAGAGGACGGAGCCGCCGTAAATGCCTCGGCGGACCGGCTCAACCTCTTCAATGATTTCCATGGCGCGGACTTTGGGAGCGCCGGTGAGAGTTCCGGCGGGGAAGCAGGCGGCGAGGGCGTCGACGGGGCTGAGGTCTTTGCGCAGGCGGCCTTCAATGGCGGAGACCAGGTGCATGACGTGCGAGTAGCGTTCCACGAACATGAGATCACGGACGCGGACGGTGCCGAAGTCGCTTACGCGGCCAACGTCATTGCGGCCGAGATCGACGAGCATGACGTGTTCGGCGCGCTCTTTTTCGTCGGCGCGCAGCTCCTGTTCCAGGCGCAGGTCTTCGGCTTCATCTTTACCGCGCTTACGAGTTCCGGCGATGGGGCGGTACTCAAGTTTGTTGCCGGTAACGCGGACCAGCATCTCCGGGGAGGAGCCGAGAACGGTCATGTCTCCCATGCGGAGGAAGTACATATAAGGAGAGGGATTCACGCGGCGCAGCGCACGATAGATGTTGGGCGGAGGCACACCGGGATCAAGCTGAAGGCGGAGAGAAGGCACGGCCTGAAAGACGTCACCGGCCATGATGTATTCCTTGATTCGCTCAACGGTCTTGAGGAAGCGCTCTTTCTTTACGGAGATGTTGACTTTCAGTTGGCCTTTGCGCGGTTTCTCAGGCTGAAGGAATTTGCGCGGCAGCGGCTGAGAGAGCTGCTTCTCAATTGCGGTGATGTCTCGCACGGCGCGTTGATAGGCTTGCTCGGGCGACTGGTCGCGCACGTTGGCCGTGGCAATGATGAAGATCTCATGCCGAACGTGGTCAAACGCCAGCAGCCGGTCAAAGAACATGAGGATGCAGTCGGGCAGCTTGAGGTCGTCTTTGGCAGTCTGCGGAAGTTTTTCCAGTTGGCGCACGGCATCGTGAGAAAAGAAGCCGACGGCGCCGGCGGTGAAGGGAGGCAGTCCGGGAAGGTGAGCAGGTTTGTGCTCGCGCAGCAGGCCGTCCAGAACTTTAAAGGGATTGCCTTCAAGCTGCTGGCGCGTGCGGCCCTTCTCCAGTGTGATGTGGTTGCCGCGAGCACGCAGCACCATATAAGGACGTACGCCAAGGAAAGTGTAGCGGCCAACTTTTTCGCCGCCCTCTACCGATTCAAGCAGGAAGGCGTTGGGCGCGCGCTTTGGATCGGCAGCGATGCTCAGAAAGGCGGAAACCGGGGTCCGCAGGTCGGCAGCGACGGTCTTGGCCACTGGAACCAGAGTGGCGTTGTTGGCCAGCGAGGCAAATTGCTTGAAGTCGGGCCAGAGCATGGGAGTCCATCTTAATAGATTGCGAATTGGGTGTCCGAAAGGACACGTACTCTCAGGCTGAAACGAACTGGCCTGTCTGGTCACTTAGACATCAGGAAGGCGTGGCCTGTCCGCAGGTTTTGGACTATACTTTGGCCAACTTCAAGAAAACACACTTCCCCTGAAGTTGGGCCGCGCACAGGCTAAAGGCATTTGGGTCCTGGGCTTATAGGTTTGTTGATGTGCCCTTGAAGGTGAATGCGATGCTGATTAGGTTCTGGGGTGTTCGCGGTTCCACGCCCACCCCGCAATCAGAAAACCTGCGCTACGGAGGCAATACCTCCTGCGTGGAGGTTCGCCTCAACGGCCACATTTACATCTTTGATTGTGGCACTGGCTTTCGCAACCTGGGCAAACAACTGCAACAGGAAAATAATGGCAAGCCGCTCTCAGCGCACATTTTTCTATCGCACTTCCACTGGGACCACATTCAGGGGATTCCGTTTTTTGCGCCGCTCTATAGCAATCACGGGAACTCGTTCATCTTTCATTCTTCCAATCGCACGCGCGGATTGCAGCGGGCGGTGGAAGAGCAGATGTCAGATCCGTATTTCCCGGTAAACATGAATGAGATGGCGGCGCATCGCCAGTTCGTCAACATTGAGGAAGGCCGGCTGGAGTTCGACGATTGCGTGGTCCAGTCCATGTGGCTCAATCATCCCCAGGGCTGCCTGGGCTTCCGCATGGAATCAAAAGACGGTGTTGTGGTTTACGCCACGGACAACGAACCGGGCGATGCGGTATTTGACAAGAACGTCCGCAAGCTGGCCGAAGGCGCCGATGTGCTGATCTATGACGCGCAATATCTCCCGGAAGAATACGCTGCGCGCAAACGCGGCTGGGGTCACAGCCACTGGCGCGAAGCTGTGAATGTAGTGATGGAAAGCGGCGCCAAAGAGCTGGTGCTCTTCCATCATGATCCAGATCACACGGATGAGTGCATTGATTCCGTGGTCACCAAGGCGCGCGGATACTATCCCAGGGTGAGAGCCGCCTCAGAGGGAATGGAAATTCTTCTCTGATGAGCCGGGTTATCGCGAATTGTTATTCAGAGGTCCCCGTGCGAATTCCAGCGCAATATTGAAGTCAGGCCAGTTTTTCTTTTTTGCTCAGCCGCTCGTTCGTCCGTCCACTGGTTTTGGGCCTGGAACGTTCACGATAGCGGATGTAAGGTCCGCTGGAATCGCCGGTTGCCGCCGCAGAAAGCACACGATCCTGCGAAGGCTCTTTTTCCAACCAGATCAGTATCGTGAGCGCCAGCTTGTCCTTCACCGAATGGAATTTTTCTTTCATTTTTCCAATAATCTTCAGAACGTTCATTGAAACCACCTCAAGTGCTTCCTTATGGGCGTGATTTGCCCTTTTCGTTTTTGGTTGAGCTTCTCCCCAGCCCGACCGTGAAGGGGTCAAAAACGTCAAAAGTTAAGCTGGGGTAAACGGAGCTTGACAACTACGCAGCGGGCGGGGGCCGCCGATTCATGTGGAAGGAAAGCATCTGCTGGGATGGATCGCCCAGTTCTGAAAGGATGCTGCCATCTGCCCATGTACTGCTCTGCGCAGAGAAGGCGATCAGCAATCCTGTGCCAAGCAGCGAGAACAATGCAATCGCCGGCAGCCAGTGCTTGGAGTTGGTAGTTTCAGCCAGAACAGCTCCGCTGTTCAGGTCGTCAGTCATTGAGATCATTGGGAACAGCAGAAAGGCAATCAAGCAGGCCAGCGACACAGCCACTGCAATTCGTTGCGCTCTTGTGTTGAATGCAGGTCTCCCGTAGGCGATGCACAAGATCACCAGTGTCAATGCGAGGACCAGCCACGCGAGATTGAGTGCTAATTCCAAGTAGCCGTATTACTTTCTGAGATGAACCTCCATTGCCTACAGATGGTGTACATGGGAACGCAATGGGATTAAGGTTGCAGCTCTAGTAACGTGTTTAATAATTTTGAACCCTAGGCCGTAGGATTAGTTGTTTCAGCCAGAATTGGCGTGCAATTTTTCCCATGTCTCAAATAGCACTACATACCGTTGCTAGAACCACTCGCAACGAGAAACTCACGATGTCGAGGGGATATTTGAAGAGCAGCGATTCTTATTCTCTCGCAAGCAAGTGGCAGGGAAACGGTCGTTTGCTATCCTATGAAGCTGAATTTTCAGATTCGGACAAACCATGAGTGAACTTCCGGTGTTGAGTGATGTTGAATGTCGGGTGCTTGGCGCACTGATTGAGAAGGACATCACCACGCCCGATTACTACCCGTTGTCGTTGAACGCGCTGGTGAATGCCTGCAATCAGAAAAACAACCGTGATCCAGTGATGTCACTGGATGAGAACACCGTGCGCGACGCCCTGCTCAAACTACAGGAGAAACGACTTGCCGGCCCAGCGAGTGGCGCTGACAGCCGCGTCACCAAGTACGAGCATCGCAGCCAGGAAGTGTTCAATTTCACGCGCGCTGAAACTGCCATCATGAACGTCCTGCTGCTGCGCGGGCCGCAAACACCAGGCGAGCTTCGTGGGCGCACTGAGCGCATGCACAGGTTTGAAGAGCTTTCAGATGTGCAGGCCACCCTGCAGAAGCTCATGCAGCGTGAGATGCCCCTGGTGAAAATGCTGCCGCGCCAGCCCGGAACCAAAGAATCGCGCTTCGCACATCTGCTCTCCGGTGATGTCGAGGGCTACGTTGCTCCTCCTGAAGTTTCATCCGCAGCGGCCGAAGATGACGGCCGAATTGCCCGATTGGAGAGCGAAGTCGCGGAGCTCCGGCGCGAACTAGCCGACCTGCGTCAGCAGATGGAGAGCTTCAGAAGACAATTTGAATGACGTTCCTGCTTGAGACGATCCCTTTGGACAAAGGCATTGAGTTCTGGCCTCGGGAAAGTCCGCCGATCTTGTATGTGCATTTGCCAGCAGGCCTCACAAGCGGCTACTCTAGCCAGTTCCCGAAATGCTCGCGCCGGAGGCGTAATGGTCCCGAGTGGAATTTCGCGTATCCTCTTATTAATTGTTGCTATCAGCTCAGTTGCCATGGCTCAAACCACATCCAGAAAAACCAGTGACAAAGCTTCCGGCAAAGGTGCGCCTACGCTGGCTGAAGCCGAAGCTTTCATGAAGAAGGCAGAAGCCCAGATTGACGATCTCACCGTAAGAGCCAGCCGCGCACAGTGGGTGCAGGAGAACTTCATCACTGACGATACTGAGACCATGGCGGCGCAGGCCCAGGAGCGGCTCACTGCACTGATCACGCAGCTTGCTCTGGACGCGCGCCGTTTTGATAAGTTGAAGAAGCCGCCTGAGCTCGAGCGCAAATTCAAGCTGCTGCGGCTGTCACTGGTTGCGCCCGCGCCGAATAATGATGCCGAACGCAAAGAGCTGACTGAAATCGCAAGCTGGCTCGATGGCACGTACGGCAAAGGCAAGTATTGCAAGCCGCAAGCTGACGGAACACAGAAGTGCCTTTCGCTCAATGATCTCAGCCGCATTCTCGCCACCAGCACCAATCCTGACGAGCTGCTGGACGCATGGATTGGCTGGCACAAGATCTCTGTTCCCATGCGGCAAAAGTACGCGCGCTTTGTTCAGCTATCGAATGCCGGAGCAAAGGAGCTTGGCTTTAAAGATACGGGCGCGATGTGGCGCTCGAACTATGACATGACTCCAGATGAGTTCAGCGCGGAGATGGAGCGTTTGTGGCGTCAGGTTGAGCCGCTCTACGTCTCCCTGCATGCCTACGTGCGCAAGCAGCTCATCAAAAAGTACGGAAAAATCGCCGACCGTCCTGATGGGCTGATCCCGTCACAGCTTCTGGGCAACATGTGGGCGCAGGAATGGGGCAACATTTATCCGGTTGTTGCCCCGGCTGATTCCAACCAGGGCTATGACCTCACCGAGCTCCTGAAGTCGCACAAGGTCAACGAGCTGGACATGGTTCATTATGGCGAGAACTTTTTCAAATCGCTCGGCTTTGCTCCGCTGCCGCAGACCTTCTGGGATCGCTCCCTGTTCATCAAGCCAAAAGATCGCGACGTGGTGTGCCATGCCAGCGCCTGGGACATCGACAACAAAGATGATCTGCGGTTGAAGATGTGCATTGAGATCAGGGATGAAGACTTTGTGACCATTCATCATGAACTCGGACACAATTTCTATCAACGCGCTTACAAGAACCAGCCGCCGCTGTTTGAAGACAGCGCGAATGACGGCTTTCATGAGGCTGTGGGCGACACCATTGCGCTTTCTGTCACGCCGGAATACCTGAAAGAGGTGGGCCTGCTGCCTACTGTGCCGCCTGAGAGCGCTGATACAGGCTACCTGCTCAAAATGGCGCTGGACAAGATCGCCTTCCTGCCTTTCGGCTTACTGATCGACAAGTGGCGCTGGAAAGTTTTCTCCGGTGAAATCACGCCGGAGCAGTACAACAAAGCTTGGTGGGACCTGAAGGCCAAATACCAGGGCGTGGCGCCGCCAGTGGAACGCAGCGAAGCAGATTTTGATCCCGGCGCCAAATATCACATTGCGTCCAACACTCCGTATGCGCGCTATTTTCTCGCGCGCATTCTTCAGTTCCAGTTCCATCGCGCGCTGTGCCAAGCTGCCGGACAACAAGGGCCGCTGCATCGCTGCTCCATCTATAAGAGCAAGGCGGCGGGCGACCGCCTGAACAAGATGCTCAGCATGGGGAAGAGCAAGCCCTGGCCGGACGCGCTGGAAGCCATCAGCGGTCAGCGGCAAATGGACGCAACCGCGATCCTTGATTACTTTGCGCCGCTCAAAAAGTGGCTGGACGAGCAGAACCAAGGCGAGAAGCTGGGCTGGCAAGGCATGGACCAGAGCGCGACAGAGAAGCACTAGAGCGAGAAAAATACTCGGCTCTTCGCCAAGCAGAGAAATGCGAGTGATAAGCAGGTGTCATCGTGAACCCGCGCACTTACTACGGACTCGCCGCTCAAGTTCAACTCCTCGCTGGCCGGCGGCACACCATCTACTCACCTTAGTGCTGTTTCCTGCCAGGGTACATTCACACGAATTTTGGCGGCTTGGTCACGCGAAATGAATTACTTTAGCCATAGGAGTCCGGCGGCTAATGGCGAAGTGGAAACAATACGAGCTCTGGGTGCAGACCGGCGAGAACAAATGGGAGATAGTGGGAGTCTTCCCCACTCCTGAGTTGCCGACGGCCATGGCCAACGCCCGTGCCGCTCGCGCCCGCCTCATTGAGGTGCTCTATGAGGGCAGCAAGCTTCTGGGCCAGGAAGTAATCGCGGAACTCGGCAGCGGCCGTCAGGAACCCTGAAACGTTCCTTTGCATCGGCTAACTGCACGCTCCACAGCGTCGATTCAGTTCACACCTGCTCAACAGCTTAAGACATCTCTGCTCCCTGACACATTTGAGCTTTGCTGCTGCGGAATTTTCATCAAATCACGTTATCCGCAGAGCGTAACAGGCGTAAACTTTCGAGATTACCTGTTGTCGCCGTACCAGCTATTCACGCCGGCGGCAGGCGGAGGGCGAAGATGTTCCCAGTCTCCTCTCAGCTCCGACTCTGTTTTCTGGTTACCATTCTTATCCTGGCGCAAACTGCTGTTGCCCAGAAAAAAGGGAGCGGCGGCGGAAACACGCGCACCACTCCTCCCAGCCCCATCAACCCGAACACTCCCACGGGGAATTTCCAGCCGATATTCGTGTCAGGCCATGTAGCCATTGAGGGCGGCGAGAAACTTTTAGAACCGGTGGCGATTGAGCGTATTTGCAATGGAGTGACGCGGCGTGAGGGTTACACGGATTTCAAAGGCGAATTTCAATTGCAGATCGGCCAAAACCTGGGCTTCCAGGATGCCAGTGAAAATGATCCGCAGCCAATGCCCGGCAATCCCATGCCGTCTTCCGGGCGATCTCTGTCGCACCAGAGCATGACTCTACAGGGCTGTGAATTGCGGGCAGTTCTGGCCGGATTCCAATCGAGCACGGTGCGTTTGCAGCCCACCATCGGCGACTCGTTCCAGATTGAAGTGGGCACCATCATGCTCTCGCGCATGGGAAACGTAAAAGGCAGCGCCATCAGCGCCACCAGCCTGGCTGCGCCCAAGGACGCGCGTCATGCCTTTGAAAAGGGATCAAAAGCGTTCTATGCTGACAAACTTCCCGAAGCCGAAAAGGAACTGGAAAAAGCCGTGCGCATCTATCCCCAGTTTGCTGCTGCGTGGTCCCGTCTGGGCGATGTGCAGCACCGCGAGCAGAACCTGCAGGCAGCCCATGACTCGTATGAGAAAGCCCTGCACGCAGACCCGCAGTATGTGAATCCCATTTTCGGTCTGGCCCTGCTCGCCATTGCGGAGAAAAACTGGAAGGACGCCGCTCAGTTTACCGCGCAGGTCAGCAGTTTGAATCCTTATGCCTTCCCCGCCGCCGGTTTTTACAATGCCGCGGCAAATTACAACATAGGCAACTTTCAGGCGGCCGAGGATAGCGCGAAGAAATTCAAAGCTGCTGACAAGGAGCACAGCCATCCGGAAGTTTTATTGCTGCTGAGCAACATCCAGGCACAGAAAAATGACTTTGCCGGCGCGGCGCAGCAGATCCGCGACTATCTGGCTCTGGTTCCGAATGCTGCTAACGCCGGAGAACTGGAGAGCAAGGCCAAAGAGTATGAGGGCCTGAGCGTCTCAAGAAAGCAATGAGCATTTTCCAACTGGCATTTTTCTGCGGTTCGCTTTAGTATCGCCGGAGTGGCAGCCAGCGAAAAAAGTCTGAGCCGCGAGCGGCTGGTATCAGCAGTTCCAGTGGAAGATGACGCGTCTTTTGAGCTGAAGCTGCGGCCCCGTCTGCTGCGCGAATTTATCGGCCAGAAGAAGGTCAAAGACATTCTTTCCGTTGCCGTTGAAGCCGCCAAGTCTCGGGGCGAAGCGCTGGACCACGTTCTGCTCTATGGTCCGCCAGGTCTGGGTAAAACCACGCTTGCCACCATAATTGCCAACGAGATGGGCGTGGCTTTTTCGCAGACAGCAGGTCCGGCCATCCAGATCAAAGGCGACCTTACGGCGATCCTTACCAACCTGACAGACAAGCAGGTGCTCTTTGTGGATGAAGTCCATCGCCTGCAGGCTGCGCTGGAAGAGATCCTCTACTCTGCGCTTGAGGACTACAAGCTGGACATCATCATTGGCCAGGGCCCTTCTGCGCGGACTCACACCATTGACGTGAGGCCGTTTACCTTTGTGGCAGCCACTACGCGTGCCGGACTGCTCTCCGCTCCTTTACGTTCACGCTTTGGAATCCTGCTACGCCTTGAGTTCTACTCGACAGACGAACTGAAGTTTGTGATTGAGCGTTCAGCCGAAATTCTGGGAGTGGAGATAGATGACGAAGGCGCAACCGAGCTGGCCAGCCGTGCTCGGGGCACGCCGCGCATTGCGAATCGGTTGCTGCGCCGCGTACGCGATTTTGCCCAGGTGCGCAGCGCCGGTCGCATAGATAAAGCCACAGCCCAGGCTGGGCTGGAGTTGCTGGAAGTGGACCAACACGGGTTTGATGAGATTGACCGGCGGCTTCTGCTGACGATTATCCAGAAATACAACGGTGGGCCGGTTGGACTCAGCACGCTGGCCGCCGCGCTGGCGGAAGAGCCTGAGGCGCTGGAAGAAATCTACGAACCTTTTCTTATGCAGATTGGGTTTCTGGACCGCACCCCCCGCGGGCGTGTAGCCACCAGGCTGGCGTACGATCATTTCGGCATTCGCTACGGCCGCCAGCCCGGTTTGTTCTGAGATCGTTGCAAAGGTTTTTACCCGTTTTCGTTCTGCCCCGATTTCGGTTAGGCTTTTCTGTTCCCTTCTAACCTTCACTTTGATGATGAGTCTAAGAGACGTGAGCTTGTGGACTGCGCCTTCCCGCCGTCGTTCCCGTGCGGACCGGACGCCATGTGTGCGCAAGCCGTTTTTCATCATTATTTACCTGGTCGGGGCGTTGCTGACGCTGCTGTCATCTCCATCAAATCTGGCTGGCCAGACCAAAACCGTCCGGCTGACGCCGAAATCCAACCCAACCCTAATTCCTAGCTCTCTTTCAATTCCCCGGCTCCAGGCTGCGCCCAAACTCGCCGACTTTGCCGGCATGGAACCGGCCAGCCCTCTAGCCAGGCAGATGCTGAAAGTCGGAAACTTCACCCAGAAGGATCCCCATGATGGCGCGCCGGTCAGCGAGCCCACTGAGGCCTACCTGGGTTATACGGAAAAGAATTTTTACGCAGTCTTTCTGGCTTTCGATAAAGAGCCAAAGAAAATCCGCGCCCGCATGCTGCGGCGCGAGTTGATTGATGATGACGATCAATGCGGGCTGTGGCTGGATACCTTCCACGATCACCGCCACGCCTACATGTTCTACAGCAATGCCTACGGGATCCAGCAGGACGGCCTGATGGCGGAGAACCAGGGGTTCGATAATTCATTCGACACCGTCTGGCACACCTATACAAAGATGACTGCCAGCGGCTACATGGTCATATTTGAGATTCCGTTCAAGTCGCTGCGCTTCAAACAGCAGGCGACCAATGACTGGGGCTTCATTCTGATTCGCGTGATCCCGCGTAACTCTGAGCACTCATACTTCCCGCGTAACACCAACATGATACAGGGCACCCTGACCCAGGAAGGAACGCTCCAGGGCTTTCAAGACATTTCTCCTGGGCGCAACATGCAGTTCATTCCCTATACGTCCCTGGGAGCTTTTCGCGCATTGGATGAGCGCGACCCGGCGGGTGATCGCTTTACCGGCAAGCACGTAGACCCGAAAGCAGGGCTCGATTCCAAGGTCGTGATCAAGGACAGCCTGGTATTAGACACAACCATCAACCCGGACTTCGGCCAGATTGAGTCTGACGATCCGCAGGTCACGGTGAACCAGCGCTTTGAAGTCTTCTTCCCGGAGAAGCGGCCATTCTTCCAGGAAAACTCGATTTTTTTTCAGACCCCGCTGAATTTGGTATTCACACGCCGCGTGGTAAACCCGCTGTATGGTGCGCGCCTTACAGGAAAAGTGGGGCCGTGGGCGATTGGAACGTTCCTGGCCAATGATCGCGCGCCGGGGCAGACGGTGCTTCCCGGCGACCCGCTGAACGGCAATAGCGCTTACTTTGGCGTGCTTCGCGTGAACCGCGAGTTGGGAAAAGGCAACAGCATTGGCTTTATCTATACTGACCGCGAACTGCATACCGGACCCAGCAGCTTCTGCACGCTGATTGAGTGCGAAGTGGGTCACAACCGTGTCGGCGGATTTGATACCGAGATCAGGCTCAACCAGAACTGGCAGATGAACGCCCAGGCCGTGACCTCAGAGACAAAATTCAACGACGGCTCACATGAGTCCGGCCCGGCGTATAACCTTTTCGTGGAACGGTCTTCCCGTGCGGTTGAGTTCAATACTTTGTATCAGGATATCTCTCCCGGATTCACCACTGAAGCCGGCTTTGTGCCGCGTAGTGATTACCGCGAGACCAGTAACTTTTTCAGCTATACCTGGCATCCAGAAGGAAAATTCCTGACCGCACATGGCCCGCGGACCCAGGCGCAGATGCTGTGGGACCACAACGGAACTCGGCTGGATTATCTCTACAACCAGAACTATGAATGGAATTTCCAGCGCAAAAGCTTTGCCGATATCTTCGTCGCAGTGGAGCATGAGCGGCTGCGGCCAATAGACTTTTCAGCGCTGACTACGAATCGGGACTATGCCCACCTCCAGGGCGGCGTAGCCGCTGGAACCCAATATTTCAAGTGGCTCAACCTCAATGCTGAGTTGGACTGGGGAACTGCCACCAATTTTGTTCCGGCGGTGGGGCCGCCTGTACTCGCTTACGAAAACACTGCCACAGTGCGGGCCA
>DATFDA010000289.1:0-2894 GCA_035252525.1 Candidatus Angelobacter sp.
CAGCGCCTCAGGAAGGGAACCCCCTTGCAAAAATGAAAACGCCGACCGCGCATGTAGCTCCACATACCGCATCTTTCAGTCGTACATCCCTTCAATAAACCATTGGCTCGACTGCAGGTCACGGAAGAGCCGGCACAGAAATGCCTCGCCGTTGCCGTGGCTATAGACATCCCATTCCTCGCGCCGCCAGCCTTTGGCTGATTCCCACCAACTGCCTTCGCTCCGCCACGGCCCTGATGCTTCCATGATGCGCATTCTCCTGCGCGCAAATCCCATCCACACTGGGACGCCTTCGGCGTTTACTTCCACACGCGCCGGGACAGCGGGCCTGAAGACCTGGAACGCCAACAACGGGTGCAGAGCAGGGGTAATATCGCGGTGCTTCGAGGCGAGTTGTTCCACTGTAAAGCTGTCCGGCCGATGCGAGTCCATGAGGTTAGGGAATCCCACACGCGACGTACCCATTCCGTCCCGTTCTCCCACTAATGCACGCAGCCGTGCGAGCGTTACCTCCAGCCGTGCTGGCTCAGGCGCAAGCGGCTGAAATAATCCCATTTGCGTTACGCGCACCGGTGCTGGGAATGCCTCGATGTGGATTGACGCGACAGGCGATGAGGGAGGATGGGCAACCAGATCCAGATGCAACAACTTGAGCAGGACCTTCGCATCTTGCGTCGGCACAGGAAGTTTCAGTGTCCGCTGATGCTGTTCTGGTGGAGAGATGATGCGGGAGGCATGCACGTCCCGCTCCGCATGAACTTCCAAATCAAGTTCCAATTCAATGTGATCAGTGGCGAGAGACGCATGGCGAAGGCGTGCGGTGACCTTCTCAAGAAGCCGGTTCAAAACAAACGCGAGCGGTTCAAGCAGCTCTACCGCTTCTTCCAACTCCGCGCTTTCGCAAAACCGCGCAGGAATCGGCGCGGGAACAAGTTCACGCTGAACCTTTGCCTGAGCCAGACGCTGTAAATGAAGACCAGTTTGTCCAAGTCTTTGGGTCAGTTGCACTGTTGGCAGTGAAGCCAGCGATTTGAAATCATAAATACCCCAGGCCTCCAGCGTCTCCAATATCTCTGACGCTGGTTCCAGCGTTTCCAACGGCAGATCTCCGAGGCAGCGGGATTCCTTGCCCGGAGGAACCACCGTTACCGTATGAAAGCCGCGTGCCGCGCACATCGCGGCATCCGGGTTGGAAGCCATGCCCACATTTACGAAAAATCCGAACTCAGCGGCGCGGCCCTGGATGGAGAAGGCAATGGTTTTTGCATCACCCAACAATCGTTCCGATCCGCTCATATCAAGGATCAGGGTTCCGGGGCGCGTGGCCTCCACCCGCGGCGAAAAGCTGTAGCCGCAACGAAGCAAGGCGGATTGGGCAATATCTTCGTCCTCTTGCGCGCGCTTACGAAGCTGCACCTCTGTACATGCCTCTGCCTGCAGCTTAGTCATTCCAATGGTGATGCCGGCATTGCGAGCAGGTCCATTGCATGCCGATACTTTGAGCAGTGCATCAGGGCCATCAAGCAGCGCCACCGGCTTTGATTGCGACTCTTTGCCAAGTGCCGCTTGCACGGGAAAATCCGGAACATGGATGCTCGCAAACAGCATGGCACTATACCCATTGAGATCGAGCTGTGAATTGGGTGCTGGCGTTCTGAATTGATTTCTTTCCGCGGGCACGCGCTATCTCACTTGCGAAGTTTACGCCGGAGAGTATCCGCCCGTGGCTTGGGCCTTCGCCTTCCCACCGGGGCTGCGCATAGCCGAGGTGGAGTGTCAGCGCGGCGCAGCTCTGCGCGCAGGGGTGCGCCATCAATACAACAAGAGCAGACGGAGTTTTTTCCAGCACGCGGGAAAATCGGAACCAGGTCGTAAGCGGAACCTTCCTTACCAGAGCTTCGCCCACGGCGCTTAGATCCATGGCGATAACTCCGAACCCGCCGTTCTGAAGGAGAATGTCTGCGGCCTTGAATGTCTGTTCCAGCGCCTGCATCCTGCCACCGGCGCAGCGAATCCAGAGCAGGCGAGAAAGACAGACGCCAGCGCCCGAAGCGGCCGCCGGATTGAACTGATCTGACGCATCCACCAGTGCACAGAACTGCTCCTGGCCGGTGACGCGAGCCAGCAGCGAATGCAGTATCGTCGTCCTGCCGGAGGTCACTCCCACCGGCGCGCAAATCTGTGTCAGTCCGCTCTTGGGAATCCCTCCCGCCTGTTCGTCCACAGCCGTGATGCCGGTAGGCAGCACCTCAGAGACAGGAGACTCGTAACTGGTAAAAGCACCAGGATGAAGGCGCTCCACCTCGGTTCGGATGACGGCGAAGGAAGGCATAGAGTATTCGTTATTTGTTCGCTAGTCATGCAGCGTAAGCCGCCTTTATTGATATGTCAACAAGGAATCAACTGTTTTATGGTAAGTCATTGAAGGGCAATGAGATATTCCATGAAAAAGATTTGACCTTGCTGGGCTTAGGATTCTCTACGCACTTTTGTCTCTATGTGGCAACAAGCTTGAGATGGCGTCGCGGACGCGCTCGCCCCAGTTGGCGGTCAGGGACCAGGGACTGGGCTGGCGAACCACGTGCAACGTTCCCCGCTGGTCGAGGATTTCATAGTCAGTTCTGCCCTCGGGTGCGCGGAAAAAGCGGAGACTCACGCGGGCCTGGCCGACGAGCAGTTTATGGACCTCGATTTCCGGGAGCCATTCCGGCAGGTGCGGATCAAGCAGCAGGGTGTTGAGCGGCGCGTAAGGGTAGAGTCCCAGCAGAGCTTGCAGGTGAGTAAACGGCGCTGAGGCTGACCACGCCTGCGGCCAGTTGGCTTTGGGATAGAGCGCTGGGAAGGGATGCTGCTGGTCGCGCTGGTGACCGGCAAAGACCTCCGGCAGGCGGTAG
>DATFDA010000290.1:0-2817 GCA_035252525.1 Candidatus Angelobacter sp.
CGAAGAAAAAAAGAATTTACCTCGGATCAACGCGGATACAGGCGGATTGAAAAACCGAACCATCAACGGAGGCACGCAGACGGCGGGGAAAAGCCAGCGATCTGCAGAATATGTCTGTGGATGGTAAGAGGCGAGTGGTGGATAATAGCGGGCAGGCAGGAGCAGCAACGCAGCAACAAGGGCTGGTGAAGGCAGATGGGATGCCTGCGCGGCCGTTTTGCGCTCTGCGGTGAACTCAACCCTGGAGGAGAGTCACGTGAAAACCGTATTCGTGGTTGGCGCAGGACCGGCAGGTCTTTTTGCTGCGCAGAAGATTGCCCAGGCGGGGCACCAGACCATCATCTTCAATCGCGACATCAAGCCGGGAGGGCTGGCGGAATACGGGATCTATCCGACGAAAGACAAGATGAAGTTCGGGCTGCGCAAGCAGTTCGCGAAAGTGCTGAGCCTGCCCAACGTGCACTACTTTGGCAATGCGCCGGTGAGCAGGCAGTCTGCGATTACGGTGGATGACCTGCGGCGGTGGCGGCCTTCAGCCATCGTGTTTTCAGTGGGCGCTCAGGGCACGAAGAAGCTGGGGCTGCCGGGCGAGATGGCGAAGGGCGTGTATCCGGCCAAGGACTTTGTCTACAACTACAACCTGCTGCCAATTTATACCAGCCAGGATTTCTCAGTGGGGAAACGCGTGGCCGTGATTGGCATGGGCAACGTGATGGTGGACATTGTGCACTGGCTGCTGGTGGACGATCCGAAAAAGACGACGGAAGAAGTGATTGTGGTGGCGCGACGTGGACCGTTTGAGGCCAAGTTTGACGCCAAGGAGTTCAACTATGTTGAGAACCATTTTGACCGCAAGGCGTTTGAAAAAGAGTTGGAGCGGATTCAGCCGCAGCTTTCAGCCGTGGGCCAGGACACAAGCAAGCTGGCAGAGGAAACTTTTCCTGTGCTGAAGAAGCCGGCTGCGGAGGGCGAGATTCAGGGTGGCCGGTTCAGCTTCCGCTTCCTGTGCCAGCCCAAAGAGATTCATGCGGATGCGAATGGACGGATCAACCGGCTCACGGTGACGGAAAACGTTCTGGCTGAACGCGATGGCAGCATCGCCTGCAAAGCCACGGAGAAAACAGCCGAAATTGAAGTGGACACGATGATCTTTGCCATCGGCGATGTGGCTGATCCGGCAGTGGGACTGCCCTACAGTCGCGATTCCTACGTCACCAACCCGAATCTGGGTGAAGACCCGAAGGGCTCGCCGGCGTATGAGATTTTTGATCCGGCAACGGGCCAAGTGCTGGAAGGAATGTACGCCGTAGGCTGGGCGCGCAAGGCGAGTGACGGATTGGTGGGCATCGCCCGGCATGACGGCGAGGTTGGCGCGGCTCACGTCTTGAAATTCCTGGAAAGCCAGCCGGACGGCAATGCGCTTTCCGCGGAAGAGATTCGGCGCGAAATGGAACAGAGAAACATTCGCGTGGTGGACAAGGCTGATATCGAATGCCTGACGCGAGTGGAAGAGAAGATAGCCAGAGAGCGCGGCAGGACGTGGTTCAAGTTCGATAAAGATGAAGACATGCTGAAGGCGATTGACGCGGAGAAAACGAAGGCGGTCTCAGTGTGATGAAAATTAACCACAAAGGACACGAAGGAACATAAAGGGGTGCTCATTCGGGGACATGCCTGAGGGCCATACCGAACAAGGATTTCCGAATGGAGCAGCACGAGATTTCGGACCAGAACTTCCCAGTGGATACTGATTTGCCTTCCAGATTTTCCTCGTGTCCTTTGTGGTTAAGCCGCGTAGCCTCTGTGGCAGGAATGAGCAGAATGCAAGATTGGGAGCCGAATCTCTACCTGAAATTCGCTGGTCAGCGAGCGCGACCTGCAGCCGACTTGATTGCGCAGATCAAGCTGGACCAGCCGCAGGCGATCATTGATCTGGGCTGCGGCACCGGCAACAGCACGGAGCAGTTGCACCGTCGCTGGCCGCAGGCGCAAATTACCGGGCTGGACAGTTCGGCAAGTATGCTGGCGCAGGCGCGGCAGAATCATGGCGACTGGAAATGGATTCAGAGCAGCGTTGAAAACTGGCAGCCGGAGAAGAACTACGATCTGGTCTTCAGTAATGCGGCGCTGCATTGGGTGGCTAATCACGGCGTGCTGTTTCCGAGACTGCTGAATGCGGTGGCGCCCGGCGGAGCGCTGGCGGTGCAGATGCCAAATAACTTCCACTCGCCGGCGCATCAGGCCATGAAGAAGGTGGGCGCAGATTCGCGCTGGGCCGGACGCCTGGACGGCGCTGCGGAAAGAATCCACCTGGAGCCCATCAGTTTTTATTATGACGTGTTGCGCAAGATGGCTGCAGCGGTGAACTTTTGGGAGACAGAGTATCTGCAAATTGTCGAAGGACCGCGAGCTGTCCTGGAATGGCTGCGCAGCACCGCCATGCGCGGCTACCTTGAGCGACTGGGTGATGATGGAGAGCGCAAAACATTTGAGGACCTTTGCCTGCGGGAATTCGAATGCGCGTATCCGACGGACGACCAGGGGAGGGTTCTGTTTCCTTACAAGAGGATGTTCCTGATCGCGTATAGATGAGGTTCCGGCAAAACCCAAAAGCTTTGCGACACGGAGGAATAGAGGAAACTGAGGAGACGGTCCAAGGAAAAATCATGGTGGCGACAATACATCTCGCATCTGGTGGAGGCGCAAAGAGAATGGATGGCGTGCGTTCTTTTACCATGCGCTCGCTTGCGTATTTTTTGCGGCCATTTCCCTCACGCCAGGGATTTTCAGCCTACCGGTTCCCCGGCCTGCTGGCCC
>DATFDA010000291.1:0-5421 GCA_035252525.1 Candidatus Angelobacter sp.
GAAGAGTTTGCCGCCGGCGTGGTGCGCGTGGTGAACGCCAATATGGAAAAGGCGTTGCGTGTGGTCTCAATCGAACGTGGCCATGATCCCCGCCAGTTCGCCCTGGTGGCGTTTGGAGGAGCAGGGGCAATGCATGCTTGCGAACTGGCGCAGTCTCTGCGTATTCCGCGAGTGATTGTGCCGGTTTATCCCGGAGCGCTTTCAGCGCTGGGCATCCTGATTAGCGACGTGGTGAAAGACCATTCCCGGACCGTGCTGTTGCGCGCGAGTGAGGCGACGCAGAAGCGGCTGCAAGCGATCTACTCTGAGTTGCAGCAGGAAATTTCTGCTGAGCTGAAGAAAGAAGAGTGGAAGGGAAGAGCCATTTGGGAACCGAGCGCTGATCTGCGTTATCGCGGGCAGGGTTACGAAATCAATCTGCACTACGGCTGGGACATGGTGGAACGTTTCCACGTCGAACACAAGCGCCGTTATGGATACAGCAGCCGGGAGAGGGAAGTAGAGATTGTGACGCTCCGCATTCGAGGCAAGATTGCGTCGCCGGAGAAGCTAACGGGAATGAAGGTGGAAAAGCATCCAGCATTGCAGACGAGCGAGGCTCGAGTCTGGTTTGGCGGGAAACAGGTACGAACGTCGATCCTTCCGCGGGCAGATCTGGCCAGGGGGAAAAGATATCGCGGTCCGGCAATCATCACCGAGTACAGCGCAACTACGGTGGTTCCTCCGGGTTTATTTTTCCAGGCCGATAAGGCCGGAAATCTCCTAGTTGAAGTCCCGTAAAAAGAGCGCCACAAAAAGGGCGCTCTTTTTTCGTACCAGCAAGTTACAACTGGCCGAATGAAAAGCGCCCATTTTTGCTTCCCTGGAGTGATGTGCGGTTGTTCTATGCTGCGTTTTTGTCCCGATTCAGATCCTCGTCCCGCCGCTCGGCATCGTTCTTGTGTATATCGTCGGCGGCGTCGCGGGCTGCGTCTTTCACTTTGCCCATGGCATTGCGAGCTTTGCCTTTTAGCTGGTCGGCTGCGCCTTCGGCCTGGGTCTTCTCATCGCCAGTCCATTCGCCGGCCTGCCGTTTTACGCGGCCGGCAATATCTTCCGCTTTGCCCTTGACTCTGTCTTTATCCATAAAGTCCTCCTCCGATTCGTGCTACGTGCACACTTCTACTTATTACTTATGGTTATGGACCGGTGTATTTGGCAGGTTCTCAGACTACCGTTCGCCGTCCGCTGATGAGCTGGAAAATCAAGGCGATGACCGCCAAAACCAGCAATATGTGGATGAATCCGCCCATGGTATAGCTGCTGACAACACCCAACAGCCACAGCACAAGCAGAATTACAAAAATCGTCCAAAGCATCTCGTCACCTCGGCGAGTTTTCTCTCTTATTGAAGTTGGAAGCCGAGGCTTAAACCGCAGGTTGTAAGCAATCGAGAGCTGGACGGCTCTGGATTAGGAGACAAGGCGTGCAAGCTGTTGCGAATGCAAGGGGATGAGAGGGTCAGATCTGGTACAGCAGCTCGATGGTTTCGGAAAATCTGTGGATAGGGAGCTGCGCCGGTTGGTGGAACGTGTGGTCGAACGAACCTTAGATAGCGCCAGTAGCAGAGCGGGAGAGCAGCGGCATGGCCTGTTTTGCGCCGGAAGAGGAGGAGCTCAGAAAGCGGTCGCAATCTTCCACGGACATGGGACGCGAAAACAGATAGCCCTGCACGAAATCGCAGCCCAGCCGGCGCAGGACTTCGAGTTCCTCCGGCGTTTCCACTCCCTCAGCCACAACCCTCAAGCCAAGTTGCTGGGCCAACGTTACGATCGCCTGCACGATGGCTCCGTTTCCTGACAGCGCGTCGTTTGACGGATCAAGATCGCGGATGAATGACTGATCAATCTTGAGCGTGTCTATGGGAAGGTTCTGCAAATATTTCAGCGACGAGTAGCCCGTTCCGAAGTCGTCAATGGCAGAGCTGACGCCAAGCTTGCGCAATTCCGTCAAACGGCTGGCGGCGCGCTCACAATTTTTCATCACTACGGTTTCGGTTAGTTCAAGCTCAAGACAGGAGGCAGGCACGCCATTCCTCTTCAAAGTATCCGAGATGGTCTCCATCCAGTCCTGGCGTTCGAACTGCAAAGTGGATACGTTGACCGCCATGCGCAGATGAGAATGGCCGCTGCGACGCCAGGATGCGAGCTGCCGACAGGCCTGGTCGAGCACCCAGTTGCCGAGGGGCACAATGAATCCGGTCTCTTCGGCGATGGGAATGAATTTATCAGGCGGAATGATGCCCCGGCGGGGATGGGTCCAGCGCAAAAGCGCTTTAAAGCCGGAGAGCACACCGTCGGAAACGAACTGGGGCTGGTAAACCAGGTGGAGTTCACCATTTTCGAGCGCATGCCTAAGGTCCGCCATGAGTTCCAGTCGTTCGCGAAGATGTGCGTTGATTTCCGGCGTGAAGACCTGGACTCCATTTTTGCCGTTGAATTTGGCGTGGTACATGGCTGTGTCAGCGTTCTGCTGCAGGAGTTCGGGTTCTGCGCCGTGTTCCGGATAAAAACTAACGCCGATGCTGGCGCTGATGGAATATTCGCGCTCGGCAATCCGAAAAGGCTTGCGCAGGATATCGAGGCAGGTATGCGCCACCTGGAATGAGTCGCCGGCTCTGTGGAGATCGCTGAGCACCAGGCAGAACTCGTCACCGCCAATGCGCGCCAGAGTGTCCGTCCTGCGAGTGACCGAACGCAGGCGGCGGGCCACCTCGACCAAGAGCTGATCTCCGCATTGATGCCCCACCGTATCGTTAATGTATTTAAAGCCGTCCAAATCAATAATTAGAACCGCCAATTGCGATTCATGCCGGTTTGCGTAAGCGATGGCCTGCTGCAAACGGTCTTCCAGCAGAAATCGATTGGGCAGCCCGGTAAGAGCATCGTGTTGGGCCTGATAAGAAAGCTTGTCAGTGAGTTGCCTATGCTTGACGGCAATGGAAACCATGTCCCGAGCAATCTCCAGCCGAGCGCGGTCCTGTGTGGCACCAGGATGTTTCTCAGGAAAGAAAACCAGCACAAGGCTGACAAGGGCGTTTGATGGATCGACCACGGGGGCCAGCCAACAGCATTTCACATCCAGCAAGTGGGCCCAGTCTTGTACGGGGACGTTGTGGTCACGCCACAGATCTTCAATGAAAATGATCTCGCGCCGGTTGCTTTCCGAGCCGAACGCTTGAGCAATCTCTTCCAAACGCAAAGCTTCGAAGGCGGATGCTTGTTTCTTGTCGAAACTAGTGGCTGCGACTTGGCAAAGTCTGCCGGGCTTGGCCAGAAGGATCAGGCAAAGAGAGCCAGGAAGCTGGTGTTCCAGCAGTTGGACCAGATGGAGGAGGCTTTCATCGAGCGGCTGGTTTTGAGTAATAGTCTCCAGAAAGTTGCGCCGTTCCAATTCCAGTTGTTCTGCGCGCTTGCGTTCCGTGATGTCTTCCGCCAGCATCAGCGCAGCGGGACTCCCAGCCCAATTGATCCGTTGCAGGGAAAGCTCCACGTCGAAGGCGCTGCCGTCCTTGCGGTGGTGCTGCGTATTAAACGGGGTTCCCGTGTCTGCCATTTCCATCCAGCGGCTGCTATCCCCGGCTGCGGCCAGCGCCGACAGAGGCAAAGCCAGGAATTCATCCTGCTGGAATCCGTAGGTGTTGACGGCGGCGCGGTTGACGGCGAGGAAAGTAAGCGTATTTAAATCAAAAACAAATGTAGGCTGTGGATTACTTTCAAACAGGAGCTGATAACGATGTTCGCTCATGGCCAGTTCCCGGGCCTGCGCGGAAAACCGGCGGTTCACCAGTGAAGTCAACAGAACTGTTGCCAGGATCAATAGCGTGCCAAAGATAATGGCGGAGCTTCCCAGCACGGAAATTCCCAACGCGTACGAAAGATCCGGAGGCGTACTGGTGGCATAGAAAGTGACTGCCGCCATTCCGGTGTAATGCATCACTGGTATGGCGAGTCCCATGATGATGGAACTCACAATCTTCAGAAGACGCTCTGACTTATCTTCGCGGAAGTGATACGTGAACCACAGCGCCGCCAGCGAAACCATAACGGCTAGCGCTCCGGAGAGCGTCCACAAACCATGGTGATAGTGATGCATGGCGGAAAGACGCATAGCCGCCATTCCCGTGTAGTGCATAGTGGCGATGCCGGCGCCCATCAGCAAGCTGCCGACAATTACTCGCAGCGTGGTGAGCTCCTGACGGCTGACGACAAACAATGCGATCAGAGAAGCAAAGATGGCGGCCAGCAGCGAAAGCACAACTGTGGGAATGTGATAAAAGACCGGAATGGGCAGCCGATAAGCCAACATGCCGGTGTAATGCATGGACCAGATGCCTGAACCCATAGCCCACCCGCCGCCTACCAGCCATGCCACCCTTGCGGTGCCCTTGGCTGCCGTTACGCGGCCAGCCAGCTCCAGCGCCGCGTAAGAGGCAAAAATGGCAATCACTACCGAAAGGGCGACCAGACGGTAGTCGTAGGTGGCGTGGATTGGCACACCAAGATTCATAGGGGCCTGGGACTGGGCAAAGCTCGCCGATTATTCTCTGTTTCTTACATCTGACGGAGCAAGTTACTACGGTACTCATGGGGAGATAAGTTTGGTGGTGAAAACCGGTTTCCGGTCGGCCGCTGCAGGCAGATGTGCACCGCGCAAAAGGGTCAGCACTCGCCAAAGAGATGATTCACCGCGGAAGCGCGGAGAGGCGGAGAAAAGTCCGGTGCAACGTGGCATTGGGAAGCAAAAAGCCTACCACTGATAAACAGTGATAGAACTGATTTGCGCAGCGGGAAGGAAACTCCACCCTAATGATGCAGATGGCTGGGATATCTTTCGCAACCGAACGCGGATGGGTTTTGTAATCAGAGCATGGGCTTTGACCAGCGCCCGCGGCATAGTAAGTGGATCACAGAGTCGGCCAACGTGGCGCTGGGAAACTCCTACGGGTGTCGAGCACGGCTTGGACTGCGGTGCGTTGTTTTGCGCTCAGAGACGCGCGAACGTCCATGTATCTGACGTGAAGCGATCTCGCGTGAAAAATCAGGCGCTCGGATATGTGCTGGTACTGGGCAGATGCTTCTGCACCGGCGTCCAGAATCCGCTCCACTCCTGGCCGCGTTGAGGCGCAACCATGAGGATCAGCGTACCTTCATCTTCCGGGACCTCAGGAATGCGGTAAACAACGGGAAAAGCCATCTGGTTGATAAGCCCGGAAGGGCCGTAATGAACTACCGTGACGAAATCCCGGCCCGGAACCAAGCGATAACGTGCTTCCTTTGTGGCCAGAGGTCCCAGGATTTCATTCAAAACACTAATGCTCACCATGTAACAGAGTTCCATCGCAGTAGGGTTCCTTTCGACCCCGACTCTCATTCTCTGTGC
>DATFDA010000292.1:0-2733 GCA_035252525.1 Candidatus Angelobacter sp.
TTTCGGCGCGCACACCGTTACGCATCCTGTGCTGTCACGAATGCCACTGAAAGCCCTGCAGCAGGAGGTGCAGCAATCGAAAAAGACCATCGAGCAGAAGCTCAAGCTTTCGGTACGGCATTTTGCTTATCCCTTTGGACGAGAGATGCACTGCGGCGAGATGGCAAGACGCATTGTCGCGGAATGTGGCTTTGCGACCGCGGTGACAACGGAATTTGGCTTCAACCAGCCAGCCGATGATCCGCTAAAGCTGAAGCGCTTCACGCCATGGGGACGCCAAGCAGGGATCTTTGCCATGCAGCTTGACTGGTATCGCTTCGCCGGATTTGAGAAGGCCGAGCAGCCCAGGGAAATAGAAACCATGCCGGCGCGGACTGCAGAAGCGAATTCAGGAATGGGGAACTGATGAACGAGCAGCTTGCCAAACTTTTTCGCAACGCCGCTGTCTACGGATTCGGAAGAATCCTGGGCAAGATCATCAGTTTTCTGTTGATCCCTTTCTATACGTTCTATTTCTCCACATCTGAATACGGCGTGATGGAGATCCTGAACCTTGCCGCCATGATTGCGGCTGTGGTGCTTGCGCCAGGTCTATCCACAGCGGTGATGCGGTTTTTCTACGATACCGAAAATGAAAAAGAACGAAAGATCGTCATCAGCACAGGGCTGATCACCACGTTGCTCGTGGGCGGCGCCGTCACCGCTCTCGCTTTTCTGTTTCCTCAGTGGATATCGCAGATGCTGCTGGGCAGCGGAAGATATCGCCTTTTAATTGAGTTGTTGGCGTTCGGGTTCTTCTTTACCTTTTCCGCAGATATTGGATGGGTGTACCTGCGCGGCAAGCAGCGCTCCACGCTTTACACATTTCTTACCCAGGCTTTTCTTATCAGCTCGGTCCTGCTCAATCTGCTTTTGGTAGCGGTATTCAAACTGGGAGTGGCCGGATGTTTTTGGGCCAATGCGGGTGCTGGAGGAGCAATCTGGGCGGTTCTTCTGTTCCTCACGTTTCGAGATGTTGGACTCAACTTCTCAGCGCGAAAGCTCTTTTCTTTGCTGAAGTTTGGAGCGCCGCTTTTCACCGTCTGGATGGCTGCGTTCGTCCTTAACTACTCGGATCGTTTCTTCCTGCAGCGCTTCTGGGGCATTGAGGTGGTTGGGATCTATGCCGTCGGTTACAAGTTTGCTTACATCCTGAGCCTGCTCGCGATCCAGCCGTTTCAACTGATGTGGGAGCCGCAATCATACGAGATCAGCATGCGTGATGACGCGCCCAGCCTTTTCTCCCGCATCTTTGTGCTGTACGCGGCTGGACTGATTTCGGTCGCATTTCTTCTCAGCCTGGGAATCCGCGAAGTGTTTGAAGTCATGGTGGGAGCGCGATTCTCCGCCGGATACCGCTTTGTGCCGTTGCTCGCATTTGCCTATGCGATTCAGGGTATGGGCCTGTTCTTTGAAGCCGGACTTCTCATCCGCAAGAAGAACGTGACGCTCTCGATCATTGGAATTGTCTCCACGCTGGTGTGTCTGGTTTTGAATCTTTTCCTCATCCGCAGCTTCGCTGCATGGGGAGCGGTGTGGGCCACGTTCCTGAGCTTCGCGTTTTTATCAGCGGCAAGCTATTGGTTCAGCAGCCGTGCTTACCCGTTCCAGTGCCATCTCTCCATCATCCTCAAGCTTGCAGCATGGAGCGTGGGTTTGCTGTTGGCAGGCGCAGCGGTTCCGATCCAATCAACGGGGGTAAGCATCGCGTTCAAGCTGGCGCTCTTGCTGGTTTACCTGGTGGTTTTATGGCGCCAGCAGTTGCTGCCGGAAGGATTGCTGGCAAGTCTCTGGGCGGACGCTGTGGCATGGCTTCGCAAACGGATATCGCCAGTCTCGAGTAGTGCGCCCGGGCAGATCAAAGGAGTGAATTGAGTTATGGCTGATGTTTCGGTGGTGATCGCCACATACAATCGCGCCGCACAGGTCAAGGAGGCAATTGACAGCGTGCTGGCGCAGACCACGCCTGTGCGCGAGATCATCGTTGTGGATGATGGCTCCAGGGACAATACCAGGGAACAGCTTCTCTCATACGGTGACAAGCTGCGTCCGTTTTTTCAGAAGAACCGCGGGGCGTCAGCCGCACGGAACCTTGCCATGCGTGAGGCCAAAGGCGAGTGGATTGCATTTCTGGACGACGATGATGTGTGGCTGCCCAACAAAATCGAGCGTCAGATGGAAGTCGCCGATGCGAATCCGGCATTGGGGCTGATCTATTGCAGCGACTATGCCGTTGACGAGCATCTGAAAATTCTCTACACACGGAATGCCGCCATCTCGAACCGTGGCGACGTATTTGAACGATTGCTGATTAAAAATTTCATCTTCACCTCCTGTGTTATGGCCCGCCGGAGCGCGGTGGACAAGGCCGGCCACATGAACCTGGAATTCAAATTCGCGCAGGATTGGGACCTCTGGCTGAAAATAGCCGCCGAGCACCCAGTGGACTTCGCTCCTGAGCCGTTGGTCTTATACCGCCAGTCGAGTGCCGGCTGTCTTACCAAGGACATGAAAGCGGAAGACCGGCTCAGGGAGATGAAAGAGATTTGTGAGCAAGGAGTGAAGCTCAGAAGGGTTCCCCAATCGGCAGCACGGCGGGCGCGGTTTGAAATTGAAAGCCAATGGGCGTCAACCGCATTGGTACAGGGACACAATAGGCACGCCTTTCCGCACGCGCTGCGCTCTATTTGGCTG
>DATFDA010000293.1:0-2516 GCA_035252525.1 Candidatus Angelobacter sp.
GATCGGAGATTTGGGCTCCGTATAACGTCTACCTCCAGGCATGGACCCTAATATACGGAAATGCTGCTTCAATCAATAGCGATATCGACGGCGTGACTGCGTCGGTTTAGCGCGGCGGACAGCCAAGAGCCAAGAACCAAGAGCCAAGAGCCAAGAGCCGAGAGCCAAATACCAACTACCAAGTACCAACTACCAAATTCCAAACGTGAGGTAATTTTCCATGGACCTAAAAACCTGGTTCAAAGGTCTTGCTGTGTTTGTGGCCAGCTCGCTGATTACCAGCGTGGCTGCAAGCTCGCTTGATCCTTCTGCATTCAACTTCTCCCGCGACGGGCTGGCCCGTACTGGAGCATTAGCTGCGCTCATCGGCGCGAAGGCCGTGTATCTGTACATGAAGCACTCCCTGCTGCCGGGAACGAATGCTGCGGCGGACTGGACGAAGATTGCACGCGTCTTGGCAGTTGCTCTGCTGTTGCCGCTCATGCTGGGAACTTCCGGGTGCTACAACTCCTGGGAGCGGAGCACCTATGCAACGCTGGCCGCCGGCAAAGCGGTGATTGATTGTGCGGTGGCCGGCTACAACCATTTTGATGCCGACATTCGCCACGCCTGCAGCGCCGATCCGGACGATCCCAGCTTTGTTCCAGCAAACTTCTATTTGCCGCAGACGCGCGAGGCGCAACAGGCAATTGAGAAAGCGCGCCAGGTGCAGACAGCGTGTGTGGAAGCTTTTGCCGGTTACGCTGTGGCCAAGGTGGCCAAAGATGGTTCTGCCAGCGTTGCTCAGAAGCAGGCAGCGGTTGCTACTTATCTCGCGCAGTTGCCCGCGCTGCTGGATGCGGTACGCAGTCTGCTGCCGCAAGCAAAGAAAGCTGCTGGCGCAGCAACATCTGGAGCTCAAGTTGAGCAGGGAAGTGGTGAGCGCGGCGGACCAGCAGCACAGACGGAAGCTTCTCAACATTCTCTGAGCAGATTGCAGGTGCCAAGCGAAGGCGGCAATGCTGCTGTTGATAACCACGCCGTTTCAGATTCGCTGAGTTCTGTGCAGGCGTTGAGGGCAAACTCTGCAAGATTAGTCGAGCCGGAAAGTTCAAACGTTACATCGCGCCTGGAGGTGCAACTTGGCCAGTAACTTCAATGCAGAAAATGCAAAGCAGATCCTGGGCACGGTGACCGCGTTTGCCGTCGAACTGGAACAGATTATCGCAGCAGCAGGATTGGGCGGGAGCTTTAATGCGCTTCAGATGGAGCAGTTGACCGCTCTTTTCGGCAACCTGGCTGGCGTGGTGATCCAGGCGGTTCACGATGCCTCTGGCCAGCAACTCACTCCTGAGAGCGTGCTGGCGTTAATGCCTTCGACGGCGACCTTGCAACCGCCTGTTGAATAAGGCGCACGAACGTTATGGGCTTCTGCCGGCGCGCTGACGCTGAGTGCTTTTGAGAAGTTGGTTTCGCCGTGCGATACCACTGCTCCATCCCTGGTGCGTACACCATATATTCGCCGGTATGAGGCGGCCCAACGCTATATTTTGTTGTAGCGAATAAAAAACGAATCACGTAGAATGTGTGCATCCCAAGTAAGCCGGGGAACAGGCTCCCCGCCATCGGCCCCGGCAAGTTCAGGAAGGGCTCTGATGACGTTCAAGGCGGTTAAACCGGCTGAATTTCGTGCGCTGTGCTTTGACGATGCGGCGCAGCATTGGCTGGAGATCAAGAAACTGCATACGCGAAAAACCAGGACGATTGAGATGTACGGATGGTACATCCGGAATTTAAGCAAGGTGTTTGGCGGCCTGTTGCTGGCGCAAATCCATATTGGGCACGTGCTGGAGTACCAACAGCAGCGCAGGCTAGAGGCTGGGCCTTCTTGCGTGAACCATGAGATCAATACGCTCTCACAGATTCTGCGCCATGCTGACCTGTGGGACCTGATCAAGAAAAATTACAAGCCTCTGCCGCTGCCGAACTGGACGCCACCCAAAGTGCTGACAGCGGAGGAAGAAGAGAGATTTTTTCGCGTGGTGGCGGAGAGACCGGATTGGAGCGTTGCTTACTGGGCAGTGTCTCTTACGAATAATACTTCGGCCATGGGGATTGAATTGCGGTCGCTGCAGTTGCGGCACGTGAAGCTGGACCAGGAGCCGGCGATGATTCATATCCCTGATGGCAAGGTGAAGAATGAATTTCGCGCGCGTGTGGTGCCGCTGAACTCGGTGGCGGCCAAGCAGGCGCGGAGGATCGTGGACCGGGCGCGCAAGCTGGGAGCGTGGCGTCCGGAGCACTACATATTTCCATTTCGCGTGAAACCTGGTGTTTATGATGTCACGCGGCCGGCGTCGCCGTATTTTATCCGCTCGGCGTTTCATTCCATGCGCCGCGTGACCGGTCTGGAATGGCTCCAGCCTCGCAACTTCAGGAACCAGATCATTACGAAACTTTTTGAATCGGGGACGCCCGATGAAACGATTATGTCCATCGCCGGACACCAGTCGATCCGGATGTCCAGGTATTACTCG
>DATFDA010000294.1:0-4635 GCA_035252525.1 Candidatus Angelobacter sp.
CACCTGTGCGGACCTCCCGCACCTCGCCCTGGATGGAGCCGTCAGGAAGCAGGTTCAGTTGCGCAGTACGGGTTATGCGGTTCAACTCAGGACTGCTGAGCGGAAGATGAATCAACTCACCGCCGTGCTCGGTCACCAGCAGGCCGTAGTTGTCCTGTTCGTAATAGGGAATCTGTCCGAACGGGACCACGGGGGACGTGGGATCAAAAATCAACAGAGGCCCAAGCGTGGGATGCTGGTAGAGCGCCGGCATGGGTTCCTTAAAGCTGCCTTGCGGCAGTTGGATGGCCAGGATCACGTGGTTGAAGCCATTAGTGGGCGGCGTCTTGTCAGAATAAATGCCGCGATCGGTGTGTACGGGAATGTAGTAGGACTTCACCCCGATCTGGGCCAGCATCGCGCTCAGGACGGTGGCCTTGTCCTTGCAATCGCCATACAGGTTGCTGAAAATCTGGCTGGCCTGGTGGGGTTGATAGCCGCCAATCCCAATTTCAATCGCTGCATAACGAACATCGCGCTGGGCAAAGCGCGCCAATGCCTTGATGCGATCAAGCACGGGCATGCTGGCGGGGGCCAATTGCTGTATCTTCTGCTGCATGGCGGGCGAGGAATCGCGCACATTAGCGGTGAGCTGCGAATACCACGCGGCAAAATCCGACCAGTTGGCGTAGGAGCGGGCCTTGGTTTTCTCGGAAAAGAAAGTCACAATCAACTGTCCGGCAAGCGCGCGCCAGTGCGGCATCTCATCTTCATTCTCAATGCGCGGCACGTTGCTGACTTCCCAAATGTAGGTGTTGCCGGTTCTTATGTACTCCTGTTCGGGATGGTGCAGCCATGCCGCACGCAACTCCCAGCCGGGAGGCATATGCAAGATGTAGCGACCGGTTACAAGCGGGTCCGTATATTGGAAGAACCACTGATCTTCAAAAGTGTAGGGATGGCGTTTCTGTTCGTACTCCACGCCCACAACTGTTCCCACATCCACCCCGGGTATGCGCATGACTTTGTATTTCTCATCGGAGTAGACTTCATAGCCTTCGCCTCCAGCCATCTCAACCACGTCATCTTTTTTGGCTTCGTATTCCTGGCCGGACGCGCTGATGCTCCAGCCTTTGAAGTAATTCAGCCGGGTTTCATCATCAAAAGGCACCGCTACAAATGCCTTCTCGCGACCATCGGGCCTGAGAACCCTGATTGCCTTGCGGACGCGGGTCACGGTTTCACCGTTGTCTTTGACCGTGGTCTCGGTTTCTTTCAGCAGCGTCACAGCGTTGACGTCATCAGCATATTTCTTTACCGGCTGCTGGGCTGCCGTGCGCAGCCACTCCGGGACAGAAGTGGCGGAAGCGAGCGGCACGACGCACAACAGGAACAAACAAATTGTGGTTGCAAATTTATTTTTGAGCACTGACGGTACCTTCCTGGAGCACAGCTTGCTGCTCATCTCCTGATTCAACTTTGCTGAAGAAATCTTTCAGTTCCTGGTACTTTTCCATGGGAAAGAAGTTCATGCCCAGGAGCAGCGCGCGCCGGGTGGAAATCTGCTCTCCATCAACCTTTACAAGGTTCTGATAGCGGGCATACGGCAGGCTCGCATCCTGCTGCTGCGGAGCATTTTCAATTTTGAAGCCGGAGGGAATCTTGAGCTTTACGTTATCGATCTCGGCAAAGGCATAGTTGAAATAGACCGGGTATTTGCGTTCTTGCTGGGCAAATGCCTCTTTCTGCGTGGTGCGGAAGAGATAGCTGGGCGCAAGCAGGCGCTTGCCGGCAACCGAAGCGTAGCTGGGAACTGTGACGGTGAAGTGGGCTTCGAGTGGTCCCTCACTGCTTTCCCACGGTTTGGCCTCTTTGAGCTCGACGACTGAGCCCTCCGGTAGCCAGCCTCTGAGCTGCTCTTCAAGCCGCTTTTTGCGGCCCGCTTCGTCTGTTTCCAGCGCGGCAATACGTTGCTCCATAGCGCGATAGCCGGAGTAGCGGACTGTAATTTCGCCTTTGAGTGTGCCATTGGAATCGACGGCTGCATCGGCAAGTCTTTCAAGGATGGCGTTCCCCTGACTGGCCAGAGGTATGTTCACCATCACGCCGCCATTTTTGGTAAGCACCAGAGCCTGCGTGGCGGTGCGATACCAGCGCAGATAGCCGAAGGGACAGAACCTTGTGCCGGGATCGAGCAGAAACTCTTTGCCGGGGATGTTCACCATGACAATGGGCGCTGCCAGTTGCCAGTCCTCGAGCAGGTTCGGATCAAAACTTGTTTCACTGCGATTGCTGGACCTTACGACGGACGCGTCAAAACCGGCAGAACGAGCCATAGCCGTGAAAAAATGCACGATATCATAACTGGTGCCGTAACCGCGCTCGAGGACTTCCACTACGTTGGTGTTGGTCTTGAGGTCCTCTTTCTTCTCTTCCGCCTCTGTGCGCGGCCGTTCATAGCTCAAATTGCGGACCTGCTGAACGCGCGCGTAAAGCTTACGCAGCTTTTTCTCCGGATCATTTTCCGTGCCGATTGCCTGCGCGGCCGCTTCGCGTATTTCTTTATGGTTGCCTATAAAATCTTCGCTGGTTTGATAAAGCTTAAGCCCGGTGCTCTGCCAGAATTTTTGCGCTTCCGCAAGCGAGTGCTGGCCGTAATGGAAGGTCACACGGTAGATATAGGGATCCGCCGGCGGCATGAAAGGTTCAGGCTGGAAGGCCGGCATATTGTCCAGCGCGAGTTCCCAACCCTCAGACTTCTTCTGCAGCTTGAGCCCGGGAGGAAGGTTGTACGTGGCCGAAATACCGGTCATGCCTTTCACATCTTCAATTGCTCCGGTATAGGCCCGCAGCTTGAATTTTTCCTTCAACGTATAGAGATCGTGCTGAATTTCCCATATATGCCCGGGGAGCAGGTTGGGCGGATAATCCATCTTGTAGCGATATTCGATGATGCTTCCCACCGTGACTTCAGGGAAAGTAAAGTTCACCCGCTGATAGTTGAGGCCGGCGCCTTTGACCATGACATCTTCAAATGGCTTTCCCGTGAACTCAACGATGCTCCCATCGGGATGAATGGTCCTGGCCTTTAATTCCCTTACGTGAAAGCCTCCGGGCACCACAATGTGGATGTCGCCGCGGTCCTTGCCTTTGTCGGTGAGAACCTTGAGGCGAATGTAATCCCATTCGGCATTATTGTTTTCTGAGTTGTCGTCAATATCCTGTCCGTAAAAGAGCTGGATGGCGTCAGCGCCGGGATTCCCGGGGACATCTTTAATGCTTTTCTCTTGCTCGGTTACGGGGAGCCAGGAATCGCGCTGAGCAGAAGCAATAAGCGGTACAGCAAAACACACAACCAGCACCAGGCAGCGCAGCGAGCGCATTCTTTACACCTCAAAAAATGGCGGTAACAACACGTTCAGGTGGGGGTGAGCGACGAATATATAACAAAAGAAAGCTGCTGGCCAGAGTTACTTTTGCCTGAGAACGAAGAGACGCCATTAGCTTAGACATCGTGCCGCGACTGATTAGAATCGTCTTAGCTCCAAGCTGTGCACTCAAATCGAGTTATGCACGTGATTCTGGTTTGAGCAATCCGCTCAGGTTCGATTTTCATCCAATTCCTCAACAGGAATAGGAGTAACCATGGCCGTTCGAGAGCCCATTCGGATTGATTCACGACGCACGACAAAAGCAGTCTTTGAAGATCACCTTGCCCTTGCGGCAAAAGGAGTGGTTGCGGAAGATCTTTTGCGCAACTACCACGAAGACTGCGTGATCCTGATCAACTCAGGCGAATATCGTGGTCATGCAGGCGCACGAAAGCTTGCCGACCAGCTTGAGCGCGAGATGCCGGAGGCAAAATTCGAATATACAACAAAGCTGGTGAGCGGACGCTTTGCCTTTCTCGAATGGTCAGGAACTTCGCAGACCAACAGCGTCAGAGACGGAGCTGATTCGTTTGTCATCGAAAATGGCAAGATTGTGGCTCAGACCATCCACTACACGCTGATCGCCAACTGAACCGCGCCCATCCAGCCCGCGCGTTATCCAGTGTGAAATTCAACTTCTGCAAGCTGCCCGGAACCACGCAGATTGGCTTTCAAGTCCCTCGATCGTGCTAACATAATTAAGGAACCCTGCGTCCCGTCTGGCAAGCCGGAATACCTTCGCAGACCCCAAGAAAACCTAATGATTTCAGTCAGTAACGTATCCATGCGCTACGGCGCCAAAGTATTGTTTGAAGATGTCACGGCAGCATTTACTCCGGGCAGACGCTACGGCCTGACCGGTCCCAACGGCGCCGGCAAGACTACCTTTATGAACCTGCTTTCCGGCTCGCTTGAGCCGCAGAAGGGCAATGTAGTGCGTCCGCGAAAGCTCAGCGTGCTGCAGCAGGACCAATTCGCCTTTGACGCTTATCGGGTGATCGATACGGTCATCATGGGTAACAAGCGGCTGTGGGCAGCGATGGAAGAGCGCAATCATATTTACGAAAAGCCCGAGATGTCGAATGAAGACGGCATGCGGCTGGGCGAGCTGGAAGGCATTGTTGGCGAAGAGGACGGATACTCGGCCGAGAGCGATGCTGCCATCCTGCTTCAGGGGCTCGATATTCCGGACCACCTGCATGAACGCAAGATGAGCGAATTGCAG
>DATFDA010000295.1:0-10703 GCA_035252525.1 Candidatus Angelobacter sp.
CCACTGCCGGGCTCGAACTGGTATTTGTCGCAGTGCCTGAACCAGGAACGCGGTCCACGGCATCAGCCAGATCAGCATCAGACCCCAGAACAGAAAGATCGGCACCGTGTCATAGTCGGCGGGATAGCGCTTATTGAGATAGCGCAGAAAATGCTCATTGACAAAATAAAACCAGAAAAAGCCTCTCGCCTGCCCCTGCGCCGGATTGCTGAGCCCGGCCAGGATGTGCCACGGCGCGGCGATCACCAGGAAAACCGCAAAGCTTGAAAGCAGACGAAACCGAAGCAGATGTCGCAGATTTCCCGTCAGCAGCAGGAACAAGAAGATTGTTCCTATGGGAAAAACCAACCCGATCAGCCCCTTGGTAAGGACATTGAGAGCCATAGTAGCGGCGATGCCCCAGCACATCCAGCGCGACGGCCGTTCTCCAGCCTCGCTTTGTTCCAGGGTGGTGAGAAAAAAATCAAAGCCAATGGCCAGCCACAACCCCACCGCCATATCGGGGATTAAAATGCGCGTGAAGATGTAAGGTCCAAAGCCCGTCGCCAGCACCAGCGCAGAATAAAAGCCGCCTTCTTCGCCGTAGACGCGGCGGCCCAGCCGGTAAACCACCAGCAGAAGAGCCAGTACGCCCAGGGCAATCGGCAGGCGCGCCGACCATTCATGTACGCCGAAAATTTTAAAGCTTGTGGCCGTGCACCAGTACATCAACGGCGCTTTTTCCAGATAGCGGAACCCGCCGTTGATATGGAGCGTGACCCAGTCGCCGCCCGTTGCCATTTCCCGCGCAGCCTCAGCATGCACGGTATCAGCGTCATCGAATAGTGCCGGCTGGAAAATGCTGCTGATGTAGATGACGGCCCAGACCAGGACAATGATGCCGATAAATACTCGGTGATTGCGAGTGGCAGTTTGTGAAGTGGCCGGCGAGGGCAACGCCGTGAGGGTCTGGTTTGTCATGAACCCGTCATTATATTCGGACGGGTTCGATGGTTCCTGTCATGCTGCTGTCGTCTCTCCCCCAAGTAGCGTCAGCACCTCACCTGTCACGTAACTGGAGTCCGCTTCCGACGCGAAAAACACATAGGCAGGAGCAATCTCCTCCGGCTGCGCCGGGCGCTCCATAGGCGTGTCGCTGCCGAATTCAGCAACGTCTTCTGCCTTTTGGTCAGCTACATTCAATGGCGTCCACACCGGCCCGGGAGCCACACAATTGACGCGAATTCTTTTCTCCACAAGGTTCTGCGCCAGTGATTTGGTGAACGCGTGAATTGCGCCCTTGGTTGAAGAATAATCGAGCAGGGCTTTGCTGCCCTGCAAACCTGTAATGGACCCGGTGTTCACAATTGCACTGCCCGGCTCCAGGTGAGGAATGGCGGCTTTTGCCATGAAAAAATATCCAAAGATGTTTGTACGAAATGTCTTTTCAAATTGCGCTTCCGTCAGCTCTTCAATCGATTGCCGGTGCTGCTGGAAAGCTGCGTTGTTCACCAGAATATCCAGCTTGCCGTATTCATCCACGGCCTGTTGCACAGCCCAGCGGCAGAATTTCGCGTCGCTCACATCTCCCGGAATCAACATGCAGGAGCGTCCCTCCGCCTCAACCGCCTCCCGGGTCTCTTCCGCATCGCGCTGCTCCTCTGCTAAATAAATGATCGCCACGTCCGCGCCTTCGCGCGCATACAATACGGCAACTGCCCGCCCGATTCCCGAATCGCCTCCGGTGATCAAGGCCACCTTGCCCTTCAGCTTTTCTGATCCGCGATAACCCGGAGCCTCATATCTCGGCTTCGGCTTAAGTTCAGCCTCCGTACCTGGTTTTTGTTGATGTTGTTGGGCGAAGGGCGGCTTGGGTTTTTCCTGCCGCCTCTTGTTCTCGAATTCCACCAGCTTTCCTGTTTTTGATGGCGATTTCTTGTCTTCTATTGCATCGCGCCTTGCCATGAGTCCCCCAAATCAAACTGTTACGCAGTTTCTCCCGTCTGGTTGTAGCGGCGTGCGGCGCGCGCTCCCAGAGCTGTCAAAGGAGAACGCGTGACCGCGGACTGGCTTTCTTTGCCCGGCTTCTTTTGCTTTGACGCGCCCTCCGCATCGGGAAGCAATTGGTTTACCAGCGCCAGAGCACGCAACGTGAGCTCCGGGGCTGCTCCGTGCGCGCGCGCCAGCAACTCGGCCTGCCAACTCACAGCCAGCTCCGGCTGCTTTCTTCTTGTGGCATTCACAATCTGACGTGCAGCACGTTCCACTGAGATCGAGAACAACGGATTGGTCCCGCTCAGAGCAAACCAGCCATACTCTTTCTCGTGCTTGCCTTTGAATTGAGCATTCAGGTGGGAGCCGGTGCGCATCAAGCCCGGGACTACGGTGAGCACGTGCACGCCATATTGCTTCAGTTCGGCATATAGCCCTTCCGAAAATCCCACGGCGGCAAACTTCGCGCAGCCATAAGGAACCAGATGAGGCACGCTCACCTTGCCGCCGATGGATGTAATGTTCACGATCCGCCCGGTTCCTCGGTTGACCATTTCCGGCAGCACAGCCAGAGTGGGATAGACCGTGCCCCAGAACATCACGTCCATGGCTTCTTTGAAATCGTCAATGGTTTGTGTCAGGATCGGCCCCACAGAGATTACGCCTGCATTGTTCACCAGGACGTCAATCCGGCCGAATTCACGGCGAGCGCCGGCAATTGCCGTCTCAACCTCCTGCTGGTTGGCGACGTCGCAGGCGAATGTTCTTACCTCGCCGCCGTGGCGGCTGACCTGATCACGCGCTCGCGAGAGTTCCTGCTCATCGCGCGCGCACAAAACCAGTTTGCAATCGTGCCGCGCGAACTCTTCCGCCATTGCCAATCCCAGCCCGCGCGAGCTGCCGGTGATGAGCACCGTCTGGCCACGCAGGTCTTCGCCACTGAAGCTGAATGGCTCCCAGCCCTGCGATCTCCACTGCCTGACTTGTTCAAAGAGAAGCCGTCCGGCAAATGCCGCGCCCAGCCCCACCGCTGCTCCTGCTGCCACGGTTCCGGCAGCCAGTCCGCCCAGAATTACTTTGTTTCTGGTCTTCATAAGTACACCTCAATATGCTTTTTAGCCCGCCAGGCGCAACTCCGCGTGGGAACCCACTGGCGGCACACTGACCTCAAGTCTTTCTCCCAGACTAACGAAGGCTTCCGTCCAGCCGCGCGAAACCTGATCTTGACGGCGGGCAATGGACGGGAATTGGGTTTGTAGCAGTGAATAGAAAATGTTCTGCGCGTCCCAGGTATCTATCTTGAAGGGCAGCAGTTCCAAAATGGTAACCAGCACGTTAGCCTGCTGAAGCAACTCTGTTTTCTGTGGAGACTGTTGGATGCTCTTCAACAACCGCGTAAGAGCGTTGCTTGCGGCATAAGCGATGGCGGCTTCGTCAACCTGCACTCCCTCGCGTTTCACCAGCTCCAGCAGCATGGAGATGCGCACCGAATCTACCGGGTCAGAAGCCAGTGTCTTCTCCAAATCAGAATTCAATACAAATTGCGCTGTGATGCGCAAGACATCCGGAACCGTTTGCCCCATATCTTTCAGGAAGCGCAACAGCGGGCCGTGTTTCTGATAGATGCGATGGTAGCTGGCTTCAGCATCTTCAAGCGTCTGCTGGAGAATGATGTCGATGATTCGCTTCTGTTCGTCTTTGAACAGGGAACGCAGCGAATACTGCATCTCGCCAAAATAACTATCCAGAATCTGGAGCACTTCGGGGAAGTCTCCCGCTGTGAACGAGGCAATGGCTTCTCCGGCCAGGGAGACATATTCCTGCTCGCCGTTAGAATCGCGCACGCCGGCATGCAGCACCTGGTCTCCCATGTGGATGCCGGCAAAGGTCAACTCGCGCACTTCCCTTGTGATCTTGGAGCTGATGCGCGCGCGTCCTATTCCCAGTCTTGCCACCCCGGACTCTTCCCGGCGGTAGTCACGTGTGGCGATGTCATAACAGAACCTGGGCGTTTCGTGGTGGCCGTTAAACATGGCGCTGATGGCAAAATGGGCGCCCACTTTGTGCAGGTCGACCACGGCAGGTTTTACAAACTTTTCGTAGACCTGCGCGCCATTGCCGTTTTCAGGAACGTTGCTTTTGGCGCGGGCCAGAATCTTCAGAAACTCGGCTTCAAGCTGTAGGCCTGAAATTTGTTCCGCAAGCTGAATAACGCGCCCTGCGTATTGCAGCACCTGGACGGCTTCAATGCCGCTGATCTCATCAAAGAACCATCCGCAGCTTGTGTACATGAGCATGGCGTGGCGCTGCATTTCCAGCAGTTGCAGGGCGCAACTGGTCTCCTCAGGGCGAAGCTGCCGCCGCGAATACTTTTCAAAGAAGATCCACAGGTTCTCCGGCGAACGGTCCAGGATCACATTGATGTAATCATTGCGCGCGGCCCACGGATCGTGCAGCAGCTCTGCGCCCTTATTTTCGAAGATCGCCGCCACGCGGTCTCGCAGAAAATCCAGAGCTTCCCGCAGAGGCCGGCGCCATTCCTGGTTCCATTCCGGCCTTCCGGAATTGCAACCGCAGTTGCTGCGCCAGCGCTCCACGCCGTGATAGCAACTCCATGAACTGGCGGGCACAATCTGCACCTCCACTTCAGGAGGGTACTTGCTCAGGAACTCACTGTAATTGGAAAGCCGGATGCCGGCTTCTCCTTCAATCTTTTCCAGAGCCGAAGCCAGCGCCATGTCGCCGTACTTATGATGGTGGCCGTAAGTTTCGCCGTCGGTGGCTATGTGCATGAGCTGTGGCCAGGTTCGCTTGTCACTGAAGCCGCTCTTCAAGCGCTCGGCAAAGACTTCCCCGCTATCGAGAAGTTTTTCAAAGGCGACCGCTTGAGAAATGGGACCATCGTAAAAGAAAAGAGATATCTTCTTGCCTGACGGCAGTTTGCAAAGGTAAGCCCGTGTTGGATCAATGCGGCCTCCGCTCACATCTTTCCAACTTCTGCCGCCAATCTTGCGAACCTTGGCTGCCTGTCGCGGCGCCAGGACCGTGAATGCAATCCCCTGTTGCGCCAGCACTTCAAGCGTGGGCACATCCACCGCAGCTTCCGGCAGCCACATGCCTTCAGGCGGGCGTCCAAAGCGGCGCTCAAAATCGCGTATGCCCCAGAGCACCTGGGTGTATTTGTCGCGCTCATTGGCCAGGGGCAGGATCATGTGGTTGTAGGCCTGGGCCATGGCTGACCCATGTCCGGAAAACCGTTTTCGGCTCTCGCGGTCAGAGTCGCCGATCTTCTGGAATGTGTCCGGGGCGTTTTCCTCCATCCAGGAGAGGAGCGTTGGCCCAAAGTTAAAGCTAATGCGCGAGTAGTTGTTTACGATCTGGCTGATCCGGTTCCTGCCATCAAGGACGCGCGAAGCCGCATTGGGGGCGTAGCATTCCGCGTTGATGCGCTCATTCCAGTCATGATATGGGTAAGCTGATTCCTGGCGTTCTACTGCTTCCAACCACGGATTTTCACGCGGCGGCTGGTAGAAGTGGGCATGTATACAGATGTAGCGCTCCATTGAAGACGCACCCCGGCTGCCTGCAGGAGCCAGCCGCATTTTTGGATGTACATTGCTGCAGGAGTGGTGCCTCATGGACGAAATTAAGGCGGGAAGAACAGATGGGCGAGCGCCGGAAGGCCGGTTTAAATAAAGGCGCGTGCTAAAGAGCGAATCAGAGCGCTTTTTGGAGTTGATTGCTAACCCCCCGCCGGGCAGCAAAATTGAAGCGGCAATAAAGTTCGGGGTAGATCTTTCTCTCAATGTTCGGAGCTTGCAACTGACGCCAACAGAGCGAGTGCTGGAGATGGCGAGAGCACTGCGCCTGGTGGAAGCCTTGCAAAAAGCGGAGCACCTTGAATAAAGGAGATTGATCCTACTCAAGGTGCTCACGAACTAACCCGCTATTACACCAACTCTCTCACCTTATCTGAAATCTGTGTGGCGACAATTTTGTCTCGATTGGGTTCGCCCCGCACGAGAGATTCAGCGAACTTGCTTGCCTGCTCCAGCGTGACTTTGGCCGGCATGGGCGCTTCAAACGGATCGACCACAGCCTCAATCACCACCGGCCCGTTTACATTGGAAGCGAGCGCGCGATCAAGAATCGCTCCGCAGTCTTTAGGATCGTCAATGCGGAACCCAACGGCTCCGCAGGCCTCCGCGAACTTCACAAAGTCGATCGGCTGCAGGTCCACGCCAAATTCAGGATTGCCCAGGAACACCATTTGCTCCCACTTAATCTGTCCCAATGTGTTGTTCTTGATTACGCACACCACGATCGGCAGTTTGTATTTAACCGCGGTGACCAGTTCGCCCATGAGCATGGTGAATCCTCCATCTCCGATGAACGCGACGCATTGCCGGTTCGGGTAGGCAAGCTGCGCGGCAATGGTATAGGGCAGTCCCGGAGCCATCGTCGCCAGCGTGCCGGAGCAGGAATACATCTGGCCGCGCTTGGCGCGGATGTGCCGCGCCCACCAGGTGGTGATGGTGCCGCTATCCGAGCTGACAATGGCGTCCTCTCGCAGCCGCTTGCCCAGTTCATGCGCAATCACTTGCGGCTTCATGGGCTTCTCAGGATGCGTGGCGCGCTTGGCCATCAGCTCCCACCATTCCTTCATTCCTTTTTGCGCTTTTTCCAGGAAGCTGCGGTCCTGCTTGCGCGTGAGCAGCGGGAGCAGCGCTTCCAGCGTGTGCCTGCTGTCACCCACCAACCCTACTTCCACGTCATATCGAAGCCCAATTCTTATTGGGTCGTAATCGATCTGCACGGCCTTGGCTTCGCCCGGCTTGGGAAGAAATTCAATGTAAGGGAATGACGAGCCCACGATCAGGAAGGTGTCACAATTCTCCAGCGCCTCCTGTGACGGCCGCGTACCCAGCAACCCGATCCCGCCTGTGGTGAATGGGCTATCGTCAGGAACGGCAGCTTTGCCAAGCAGTGCCTTCACAATTGGCGCACCCAGTTTGTCTGCTGTTTGTTCGAGCGCGTCGGTCGCCTTCAAAGCGCCCTGGCCGGCGAGGATGGCAATCTTTTTTCCGTTATTCAGGATCTCTGCCGCTCGTTTCAGGTCACTGTCGCTGGGCCGATGTCCACTGTCAGAATGCACCAGAGAGGTGTGTCCTTCTACGTTGCGCTTGGAGGCTTCTTTGCGGCTTGCCTTCATGTCCTGAATGTCAGTGGGGAAGCCGATGTGGGCTACTTTGCGATAGACCGTGGCCGTGCGGCAGGCAAGCTCCACTACGTTTTCCACATGAGACGGCCCCATCACTCGCGTGTTGTAGGCTGCAACGTCCATGAAAAGCCGGTCTGTTGCGACATCCTGTTGGGTAAAGGTATCGCTCAGATCATGGAAAGGCATTCCAGTGATCGCGAGAACTGGCTGGCCATCAAGCTTGGCGTCATAAAGTCCGTTGAGCAGGTGAACTGCTCCAGGGCCGGAGGTAGCCAGGCACACACCCATCTTCCCCGTATATTTTGCATGGGCACACGCCATGAATGCTGCGGATTCCTCATGTCGCACCTGGATAAACCGGATCTGTTCCTGGTGTGTCCGCAGTGCTTCCATGATTCCGTTAATCCCATCTCCTGGCAATCCATAGACTGTATCCACTCCCCAGTCAATGAGACCTTCAATCAAAATGTCAGCAGCAGTTTTGGCCATGGCGCGTTTTCTCCTCGTTATGGTTATTCCTCAATGGACTAGTAAGTAGGATGCCAAGGCGGTAGAGCTAGTTTTCGTGGTTCATTTAAGTCCCAAGTGATCAATTGAGAGCCCGGCCGGGTGAGAGCAGCGCGACCGCGGTTCGTAACGAACATGGCTGGTTGCGAATCACGCTAATCAGGTTACGGAAGTTCAGCAGCTTGCTTTTCAGTTTGTGAAAATTCTTGAACGCAATGCGTCGCAATGCGCCGTTGTTTTTATTGGCACAAATTTTTTTCAGAATTCTTGCGTGAAGGGTAGCTGAAAGCGCCGCTCTTATTTATAATCATCCGTTTTCGTCACGAACTCTGAAGCGACTGACGAATGGGGGCTGCTGCCCGCAAGCGCTTTTGACGGCGATTGAGGTGGACTATCTCCCGACTACAGGATCCATGGCACAACTTTTCCACCGCAGTGCAAATACCCTGGCCAGGGCCAGCATTCTGGGAGCGGTTCTTCTGCTGTCCTCTGTGGGCGCCGCGCTGTTTCAACTCCAGCGCTCGCCCTATGTGACCAATCAGCACATCGCTCCTGACCAGCCAATCCCATTCAGTCATCAGCACCATGTTGCCGGTCTGGGTCTCGACTGCCGTTATTGCCATACCTCAGTCGAGGAATCGAGCTTTGCCGGAATTCCGCCGACCAAGACCTGCATGAACTGCCATGCGGAGATGTGGACCAGCGCGGACATGCTGCAGCCGCTCCGCACCAGCTTCCGCACCGGTGAATCGATCCAGTGGAACCGCGTGCATGATCTGCCCGACTATGTCTATTTCAATCACAGCATTCATATTGCCAAGGGAGTCGGCTGTTTCAGTTGTCATGGCCCGGTGGACCAGATGCCGCTCATGTATGAAGAGAACACGCTGCAGATGGAATGGTGCCTGAATTGCCATCGTGAGCCGGAGAAGTTCCTGCGGCCCAAAGAAGAAGTTTTCAATATGACCTACCAGCAGCCAACGTCAGACCACCCGGTGCAATGGAACGGCAAGAATTACTTCAGCCAGGTGGCGCTGGGGGATGATCTGAAACAGCAGTACCACCTGCGTACGGTGCAGGATATAACCAGTTGCTCCACTTGCCATCGCTAGGTGGAAAGAAAAAATTGGAAGCGAATGTCGAATAATACTGATTCACATCCTGATCTGATTTCGCCCGGCGAGATCAAACCGGCCAGCCTGGAGCTGGAAACGGTGCGCAAGAAACTTGCGGGTTCCAGCGGTCCCAAATACTGGAGAACGCTGCAGGAACTCGCGGACCAGCCGGCGTTCGGCGAACTTTTGCAGCGCGAGTTTCCCCGCGGCGCGGGCGAGTGGCTTGATCCGGTGTCGCGGCGCGGATTTCTGAAGCTCGCGGGCGCCTCCATGGCGCTGGCGGGTCTGGCAGGTTGCACCAAGCAGCCGATTGAGCAGATCCTCCCTTACGTTCGCCAGCACGAGTATCTGATTCCCGGCAAGCCGATGTTTTTTGCCACGGCCATGCCATTTGGCACTTACGCGCACCCCGTGCTGGTGGAAACGCATGAGTATCGGCCCACCAAAATTGAGGGCAATCCCCAGCACGGCGCATGCCTGGGAGCGACGGACCTTTTTGCGCAGGCCTCTATCCTGGATCTTTATGATCCTGACCGCTCCATCAACATTACTTATAAAGGTGAACCCCGCCCCTGGGGCGAGTTCCTGGGCTCCGTGCGGGGGCGCGTTCTATATCACAATGCTAATCAGGGAGCCGGTCTGCGTTTTCTGACCGGCGCCACCTCATCGCCCACTTTCGGTTCGCAAATGCGGGCCATTCAGCAGCTTTTCCCGCAATCCAAGTGGCACCGCTGGGAGCCGGCTCACCACGATAGCGCGCGTGAAGGATCAAAGCTGGCTTTCGGCGCCTACTACGATCCTATTTACAAGTTCGAAGCCGCGGATGTGGTGGTCTCGCTCGACGGTGATTTTCTTTCCGGTTCCTGGTTCCCGGGTTTTGTGCGTTACGCGCGCGACTTCATGAGCCGCCGCAAGAATCCTGAAAAAGGCATGAACCGCCTATATGTGGCGGAAAGCGCTCCCACAACCACGGGCGCAAAGGCTGACCACAGGCTTCCTGCCCGCAACTCTGAGATAAAAAACATCGCCCGCGCTCTCGCTGCCAAATTAGGTGTGGGTGGCGTGGGAGGAGGGCAACTCTCCGCTGATCAGCAAAAGTGGGTTGATGCCGCCGCCGCTGATCTGATGCAGCACAAAGGCAAGGGGCTTGTGGTTCCCGGAGTGTTCCAGAGTCCTGCGGTGAACGCGCTGGCACATGCGATGAACGCGGCTCTTGGCAATGCCGGACAGACCGTCAGTTACATCGATCCAGTTGAAATCGATCCGCTGGAGCACACGCAGTCCATCCGCGAACTGGTGGGTGACATAAACGCCGGCAAGGTGGAGACGATCATCATCATCGGCGGCAATCCCGTCTACGATGCGCCGGTAGACTTGGAATTCGGTAAGGTTTTGGAAAAGCTGGTGAGCGACCAGAAGAACATGGTCATCCAGTTGGCGATCTACAAGAACGAAACCACAGATTTCGCCACTTGGCACGTGCCGCAAGCGCATTACCTGGAAAGCTGGGGTGATGCCCGTTCTTTTGATGGCGCTGTAACGCTGATGCAGCCGATGATCGCGCCGCTTTACGACGGCAGAAGCGCCAATGAGTTTATAGCTATCTTCACCGATGAGCCCAGCACATCTGGTTACGATCTGGTGCGGGCCTACTGGCGTTCGCAGCACACCGGCGATGACTTTGAAGCCTGGTGGCGGCGTTCTTTGCATGATGGCTACATTGCCGACAGCGCTTTCCCGCCGAAACAGGTAGCAGCAAAGCTGGGCGCGGTTCCTCCGCCAGCCGCCAGCTCCGGCGGAATCGAAATTATCTTCCGTCCTGATCCCACCATCTACGACGGCAGGTTCGTCAACAACGCCTGGTTGCAGGAGACGCCCAAGCCGCTCTC
>DATFDA010000296.1:0-4528 GCA_035252525.1 Candidatus Angelobacter sp.
GGCGGAGTTTTTGCGCATATCCGTCGTGACTGGCTTCTACGCTTCGATCTGGGCTCGATGGGCGCTTTCATTTGCATTCTGAGTGCCTTGGCAATTCCGGCAGTGGTTTGGATCGTCCTGCACACCCCGGTGTCTCTCCAGGTGACGGCCGGAAATTTCGGCAAACTGACCATCATTTATCTGGCAACGGCGGTTCCATTCTTCTTTACAGGTCTGCTTTTCTCCGTTTTGTTTGCGCGCTCGACGGGGGCGATTTCCATTCTCTACGGCGCTGATCTGGCTGGTGGCGCGTCGGCGTGTCTCGCTGTTGTTCCGCTGCTCAACACGCTAGGCGCGCCTGACAGCCTGCTCTTGTGCTCGGTCGTGCTGTCCATGGCGGCAGTGCTCTGGGCGGGCAGCAGAAAGATTGGACGCGTTGCGGGAGCGCTGGTTGCTGTTGCTGTGATTTTCCTCGTCTGGTGCCATCTCGGCCACCGGATGGACGTGATTTACGCAAAAGGCCTGCTGCGCGATCCCAGGTGGGTGGAATTTTCCAAGTGGAATGCCATCTCCAGAATTGAAGTCAATAATCAGGGCGGCTCGCGCTACGTAGTGATTGACGCTGACGCCACCACGGCCATCATGAACGTGGATCCAGCCAAATGGGACCATGATCAACCTTCTAGTCCCGCGCCCACACACACCGGCATTCCCGGCGCAGGCAGCTTCAACTGGAAAAAGAGCCTCATGGCTGCCGCGCCCTCAGTCGCGAATGTATTACGTCCACGCGGAAGCTTTGCCATCATCGGGCCGGGCGGTGGGGTAGATGTCCTGCGCGCTGTCGCGAATGGCAGTCCGAACGTTACCGGGATCGAGATCAATCCGATCATCGTGAACGACGTGATGCGCGGCGCTTACGGGGACTACTCCTACCATCTCTACGACATGCCGCAAGTCCATATTCACGTGCAGGACGGCCGCTCTTATATCCGCAGTTCCCACGATCTTTATGACGTGGTGCAGATGACGCTTGTAGATACATGGGCGTCGACTGCCGCAGGCGCGTTCGCGCTGAGCGAAAACAATCTTTATACGGTAGAGGCTTTCCGCGAATACTTTGATCACCTCAAACCCGACGGCATGATCGCCATCACGCGATGGGAATTTCGCCAGCCGCGCGAGGCCTTGCGGGTGGTATCGCAGGGGATTGAAGCGTTGCATCAGCTCGGCGTCGCCGATCCACGCAATCACTTCGTCATTGTTGCCGATGGCGGCCTGAACGAAGATGGGCGTCCCGTGCTGGTGCTGGCCAAGAAATCTGCCTTCACGCGAACTGAATACACCGCTATTGCAGAGCATGTGGAAGCGAATCCTAACCTGGTGTGGCTGAACCCGGATCCGCAACATGCGGGCACGCAGCCACTGCCGGCAGCAGCGCATACTTTCGGTGAGCTGATCGATTCCAACAATCCGCGCGATTTTGCCCGCCATTACACGTATAACGTCGGCCCGGTGGATGACAACGCTCCGTTTTTCTTCTTTACCCTGAAGACGGGGTACGTGCTCAAGAACATCCTTGCTGGAACCGGCAAAGGCATGGATTGGCGAATCAATTTGGGAGTGGTCGTACTGGGCATGCTGTTGATCATCTCCATTGTGGCCGTCCTGGCATTCCTGATCCTGCCGCTTGCTCTCTATGGCCGCGAGCCAGCAGCGGCCAGACCAGGATTGGCGGCGCTGCTCTATTTCATTGCTCTGGGCTTCGGCTACATCCTGGTGGAGATCTCGCTGATCCAGCGCTTTGTGTTGTTTCTCGGCCATCCAACGTACGCGCTGACGGTGGTTGTATTTCTCCTGCTTCTTTCCAGCGGCGCCGGGAGCATCACCGCCCGGCACTGGATTTCCGGCGGACATCGTTTGCTGGCGCTGTTGGGAGTTATCACCGCTCTGATTGCGCTCGACCTGGTGCTGGTTCCGTGGCTCCTTTCGACCACGGTTGGTTACCCATTCTTCTTGAAACTCCTGTTAAGCGCCGTGGTACTCATTCCTCTCGGGTTCCTCATGGGCATGCCTTTTCCCACAGGTCTCCGGCTGATCAGGACGGTGGAATGGGCGTGGGCGCTGAACGCCGCCGCCAGCGTGCTCGGCTCCGTGATGGCTATGGTTATAGCTATTCATTTTGGTTTGACCATCACGCTCGCATGCGCCGCGCTCTCCTACTTGCTCGCGGGCGCGTGTTCGAGAAGCCTGAAAGCAGCTTGATACGCCGCTCGCCCGCAGCGCTCGACAGAACCTCCCTGCAATGATCGTTTTGCAGAGGCTCCGCGATTGTCAGCTAGCCTTTGTCTTGCTGGAATGAAAGCGCTTTCTGTTATGATTTTTGTCTAGGACTACACTCAATTGCCGAGCCAAAAGCAACTCAGGTGGTCTGAACTCCGCGTGGGCATAACCGTGGTTGTAGCTTCGGTTGTCCTCGCAATTCTGGTTTTCCTGATGAGCGGCACGGCCGGCTTCCTCACCCGCAAAATCACTCTTGTCACTTACTTCGACAACGCTGAAGGCCTGCGCTCCGGCCAACCTGTGGATTTGAATGGCGTGCCCGTGGGTAACGTGACCTCAGTACGCGTCGTCTCTGACCGGCCACAGACGCCGGTGAGGGTCGCCATGAAGATCAACCGCGACTTTGCGGCGCTGATTCACAAGGACAGCACGGCGATTGTAAAAACCGCAGGTGTGCTGGGCGAATCGTTTGTTGACATTCAGAACCAGGAGCCGCCGCAGAAGCCGCCCGTCGCTGACGGTGATGAACTGCCGCACGAGAACGCTCCCGGACTCGAAGACGTGGTCCGCAGCAGCCAGAGCACGCTGGTCAATGTGGACACGTTGATCAAGCGCCTCGACCGCATCGTCTCTGAGATTGAAAGCGGCAAAGGCACTCTGCATGGCGTCATCTACGACGCCACTCTCATCAACAGGGTCAACGGGCTGGTGAACCAGATGCAGCAGCTCGTGGCCGACGTCAGCAATGGCAAAGGCACCATCGGCAAGTTCTTTTCTGATGAGACTTTCTACCGCAAAGCCAACGATGCGGTAGACAAACTCGATCGCCTGGTTGACGACCTGAACCAGGGCAAAGGCACAGCAGGCAAGCTCCTCAAAGACGATACGCTTTATAACAATGCCAACCAGACCATTGCCAGCGCTAACAAGCTGGTAGCGGACGTAAACGCCGGAAAAGGCGCTCTTGGCACTCTCGCAAAAGATGAAGAGTTTGCCCGCAAGCTGCGCAGCACCGTGGATAAGCTTTCAGCTATCGCCACACAGCTTGAAGCCGGACAGGGCACCGCCGGACACTTGCTGAAGGATTCCTCTGTCTATAACAATACGGATCAATTACTCGTAGAGACCCGCTCGCTGATCAAAGCAGTGCGCGAGAACCCGAAGAAGTACCTGACGATTCATTTCAGGATTTTTTGATTTGTCGCTGCGTTGAGCTCAAACGCCCGCGCGTACGAACTACCCAAGCAACGCGTTGCGAGTCTATACTTCTTTGTTCGCGATTCCGTTCTCCCAGAGTGAAACAACCATTCTCTTCTCCTTGTTGAGGCCGATTGCATGCGCAAAGTTCTGTTGATTTTCGTCGCTTCTGTCTCCGTAAATCTGGCTGTCGCCCAGGTTTCGACAAAAAGTACTCCAACCACGCAGCAGCAAAGCTCGGAAGTAAAGCAGGTGCCCAGCTTTGACGCGGCCGCCATGGACAAGTCCGCCGATCCCTGCGTGGACTTCTACCAGTTCTCCTGCGGCGGATGGCTGAAGAGCAATCCCATCCCCCCCGACCAGGCAAGCTGGGGTCGCTTCAATGAACTGGCGGAGCGCAATCGCGCTGAGCTGCGGGGCATTCTGGAGAAAGCCGCCAAAGCCACCAACCGTGATGCCAACGAGCAGAAGATCGGCGATTACTACGCAAGCTGCATGGATGAAGATGCCATCAATCACAAAGGCATTGCCGCGCTCAAACCTGAGCTCGACCGCATTGATGCCATCAAGGACAAGAGCGAACTTCCCGGCTTGCTGGCGGAGCTGCACCGCCAGGGCATTGACGTTCTGTTCAGCTTTGGCTCTGGCGCCGACTTCAAGAACGCCAAGCAGGTGATCGCCGAAGCTGACCAGGGCGGACTTTCGCTGCCCGAGCGCGACTACTACCTGCGCGACGATCAAAAATCGGTCGAGCTGCGCAAGCAGTTTGTTGAGCACGTGACCAACATGTTCAAGCTCATGGGCGACGCGCCGGAAAAATCCGCAGCCGAGGCGCAGGCCGTCATGAACATTGAAACGGCGCTGGCCAAAGCGTCCATGCCGGTAACTGATCGCCGCAACCCCGAAAAGATCTACCACAAAATCTCTGAGCAGCAGTGGCAGGCGCTCACGCCCACTCTGCAATGGAACAAGTACCTCACCGGTATCGGTGCTCCTTCCTTCACCAGCCTCAACGTTGTGGTGCCGGATTTCTTCAAAGCGCTCGACGAAGAGCTCAAAACCGTCAGCCTCG
>DATFDA010000297.1:0-3210 GCA_035252525.1 Candidatus Angelobacter sp.
TTACATTGTTTTCGCGCGCGATGCGCCGCACCAGCGGTGATGAGCGGACCTGTTCGCCATCGCCTCCGCGAGATGGAAATCCGATGACCTGTTCCCGTTGCTGTGGAGCGCTTACCTGTTGTGGAGCTGCCTGCACGGCAACCGGTTGCGGTTCGGGTTGGCGAGGAGCGGGCTGAGGAGCAGACGGCGCAGGAGCGGCAGCGCCTGCTCCTCCAATCACGCCGACTACCGTATTTACCTGAACGGTTGTGCCTTCCTTTACTCGAATTTCGCGTAGCACGCCGCTGGTGGGTGCGGGAATTTCTGCGTCCACTTTATCAGTGGAAATCTCAAACAGAGGTTCGTCGCGCTGGACCTTGTCACCCGGCTTTTTGAGCCACTTGGTGATGGTGCCTTCAACGATGGATTCGCCCATCTGCGGCATCACAACGTCTGTGCCTGCTCCGCCGCCTTGTCCGCCATTGCCGGCTGCCCCTGCGCTCTGCACTGAAGGAGCGCTTTCTGTTGCAGGCGGCTGCTGGCGCGCAGGAGCGGCATCGGCCTGCGGGGCTGCTTTGGTCTGCGCGGGCGCGGCTTGCGTAGGCTGGGGAGCAGAGGCTGCCGCTGCGCCCTCGGCATCTATAACGCCCACCACCGTGTTGACCTGAACGGTTGCGCCTTCGTTTATTTTTATCTCTTTGAGCACTCCGCTGGCGGGCGCGGGAATCTCCGCATCCACTTTGTCCGTGGAGATTTCAAACAGCGGTTCGTCGCGCTGGACCTTCTCTCCCGGCTTTTTCAGCCACTTGGTGATGGTGCCTTCAAAAATTGATTCCCCCATCTGGGGCATCACTACGTCAGTTGCCATGGGTCCCTTCCACAGAAGTGTTTCGGCTGGTTAGAGCAACCTTTGATTATAGAACAGCGGAGGGCTGTGACTCTTGGCGGAGAAGATGCTCCGCAAGGTGCAGCAGCAGCGTTGCAGAAGATTCAATTTGCGCGCGACCGATTTTTGTTTGCGGCATGCCGTGCCATGCCGCAGAATCTCCGTCATGAAGGTAGTGGCTCTGCTCCATCCGGATATTCCAGAAAGAGCAGTACGGCCATTTCAGGAGATATGCCCGGAACTGCGAGTCATTGCCGACCTGAATGCAGCAAAAGATGTGTCGGCTGCTCTGATCTTTGGCGGCGATGGCACAATTCACCGCTATCTCCCGGAGCTCCAACAATACAAGATTCCCGCGCTCGTGGTGCCCTGCGGAAGCGGCAACGATTTTGCCAAAGCCCTGGGAATCGCGAATGTGAGAATTGCGTTTGCAGCTTGGAAGCATTTCTGCCACGCAGGGGACAACGTGCGCGCTGTTGACCTGGGAGTGATTCGCACCAGGGATAAAGAAATTCTGTTCTGCTGCGTGGCCGGCGCCGGGCTGGATGCGAAAAGCAATGCTCTGGCCAACCGTATGCCCGCATGGCTGCGCGCCCGCGGCGGATACGTCCTGGCGGCGTTGCGGAGTCTGGCAACCGGTCAGGCCCAGGAGATCAGAGTAGCAACTCCGGAAATGCACGTGATCGGCCCTGGCTGGCTTGCGGCGGTGGCGAACGCCGGCAGCTATGGCGGAGGGCTGAAGATAGCACCTCAGGCTTCTCTGGATGACGGCCTGCTGGATGTCTGCCGGGTTGCTAAGATGAATAAAATCAAGTTGTTATGTGCTTTCCCAATGCTATTTTCAGGAACCCACGTGCGGCTCAAGGAAGTGGAATACTTCAAGGCAGCGGCGGTAAGGCTGGAATCGAATCCCGAACTTGAAATCTATGCCGATGGCGAGCCTGTGGCGCATACTCCGGCTGAATTCAGCATTCTCCCAAAGGCAATTCATGTCATAGCGCCGGTCTGACGATATCCCGGGATCATCTGATTCTAAAAAGGTTTTCTTGACGCGGAACCTTAAATCGGGTGGAATAAGAAAGCCATGACCAAAGCCGACCTCATTGAAGAAGTCTCACGTCTGGCGGAACTTACCCGCAAAGACAGCGAAATCATCGTGGAGACCATTTTTGACAGCGTGGTTCGCTCGTTGCGGGCCGGCGACAAGATTGAGATCCGCGGCTTTGGCAGCTTCCGCACGCGCCAGCGCAAACCTCGCGTAGGACGCAATCCCAAGACCGGCGCGCGGGTGGACGTTCCCGCCAAGAAGATCCCGTATTTCAAACCAAGCAAAGAACTTAAGGACGTGATCAACCACGGAACGTCGGCGGCAACTCCTCAGCCGGAAACCCCGACTACACAGGGCTGATCAGGTTCTTTAATTCCAATCACTGCCATCATTCTTCCGGTGTGGCCTTTTTCTGCCCGATGAGAGAAGAAGCTCCGCGTATCGCATGAGGTGCACTCGGCCAGCGCGCTGATCTGCTTTTGCGGGATGCCGGCCTCCAGTAACTGCCGGCGATTCGCCTCTTTCAAATCCAGGTGAAGTTTGATGCACTGATTGCCATGACCGGGAGCGCGCATGTTCATGAAGAGCAAGGGATATTTCTCATGGACGGCATCATAGTGCTTCACCTCCCGGAACAGCTCACTGCCGTAGGAGAACTGTGATTCGAACTGGTCTTTCAGCTCCTGCCCCACTTCATAGCAGCACTGCTGAATGCCGGGGCCAATGGCGGCGAAGACATCCTCCGGTTGCGTGCCAAATTCACGGCGCATGATGCCCAATCCTTTTTCGGCGATGCGCCCTACGGTGCCTCGCCACCCTGCATGGAACGCGCCCACAACCTTGTTCTTTTTGTCTGCCAGCAACACGGGAAAACAATCGGCGGTCATCACAGCAAGAGCAATGTCTGGAACATTGGTGATCAGGCCATCGCCCGTTAGCGGCCCTGCTTGCGCTTGGCGCACAACATGGATGATGTCAGAGTGAATCTGGCGCAGAGACTGCAGCGGCCAGGGTTTGCGCTCGTCTGACGCGCCGATGCTCAGCAGCAGTTTGCTGCGGTTCTTTTCTACGTTCTGGCGAGAATCATCCCTGGTAAACCCGAGGTTGAGAGTCTTGCTCCCGTAAACGGTGCTGAACCCGCCTGCCCGGGTGGAGAAGCCGTGAACAAGCCAGGGGATTTTCTTCATAGCCGGGGCGTGGAGGGGCGTAAAGCGAGCAACGGTTTTGCGCGTAGAGAGCGTAGGCACAGTTACTATTCTAGTTCGGTTCGGGAATCGCGATGGGAACAACAGCATGC
>DATFDA010000298.1:0-2158 GCA_035252525.1 Candidatus Angelobacter sp.
AATTACGTAAGTGGCCTCGGGACGGCCCGCGCCTCGATATGCATCCGTGGACATTTTGTTCGTGAATGTGGCGGTCACATTCATCTGGATGGCGGGAATGTTGTAGCAGCCGGAAAGCATCAGCCCGGTCAGAGTGGGAATCGCCGGCGTGAGCAGTTGATAGTACGATCCCATATCGGCAAAGACGTTATAGCGGAATCCCGTAATGGTTCCGTCTTTTTTGCAGCCGATTTCGATGTACCCGGTCTGGCCGCGGCCGTGAATTGTGCCCTGAATGTTCTCCCGGCGGCCTTCAATCCATTTCACCGGCTGGCCCGTCTGCATGGACGCATAGCCGACCATGGCTTCTTCTGCGTAGACATTCAGCTTGGAGCCGAAGCCGCCTCCCACCTCCGGAGCAATCAACCGCAATTTGTTTTCGGGAATGCCAAGCATCAGCGCCACCTGTGTGCGGGCCAGGTGAGGGATCTGCGTTGAAGTCCAGAGCGTCAGCTCCTGCTCGCCGGGATAGTAGCGCGCCAGCACGCCACGCGATTCCATGGGAATGGGCGCGAGGCGACGATGCAGGATCTTCTGCTTTACCACCTTGTCTGCCGATTTCAGCGCGGCTTCAATGTCGCCTTCGCCAGCCGTGAGCTTATAGGCGATATTCGATCCGAATTTCTCATGGATCACCGGGCTTTTAGGGTCGGCGGCCTTCTCTTCATCCACCACCGCCGGCAACTCGTCATACTCGACTTCAATCAGCTCCAGGGCGTCGCGCGCGATGTATTTGTCTTCAGCCACCACCATGGCCACCGGGTGTCCCACCCAGTAAACCTTTGTGGTCGCCAGGACGCGATGGTCCGGCACCTTCATTTCCGGAATGGCCGCTCCACATGGCACGGGCCCAATCTTCTGGGCAATGTCTTTTCCCGTGTACACGGCAACTACTCCGGGCAGCTTCTGGGCTGCGGCGGTATCAATGCTCTTAATACGCGCGTGCGCGTGAATGGAGCGCAGAAAAGCCGCGTGCAGTGTGTTGGGCAGCTTGATATCGTCAACGTAGTGGGCCAATCCCTGGATGAGCCGGGGATCTTCAGTACGCTTGAGGCTCTTGCCTACGAATTTTTCCGCCATCTCTCTACCCCGCTTCGACGAAATTTCTTGAGCTCCAAATTTGACGTCTTGAACTCAGAGCTGCAATTGATCCGCGTCTATCCGCGTTCATCCGCGGTAAGTCTGGCTTTTACCGCCCGGAAGCGACGCTCTTGGTTTTCATCTTTTTCGCGGCGCACTGCACAGCCTGCACTATATGCTGGTATCCGGTACAGCGGCAGATGTTTCCTTCGAGCCCGTGCCTTATCTCTTCTTCACTGGGATCGGGATTGCGCTGGAGAATCTGCGCGGTCGCCATAATCATCCCCGGCGTGCAGTAGCCGCACTGGAGGCCGTGATGCTCCCAGAACGCCTGCTGAACGGGATGCAGGGTGCCACTCGCGGCCAGGCCCTCAATTGTGGTGACGGTTGCTCCATCAGCCTGCGCAGCGAGTAGGGTGCAGGACTTCACCGCCTGTCCATCCACCATCACTGTGCATGCGCCGCAAAGTGAAGTCTCACACCCCACGTGCGTTCCGGTAAGTCCGAGCACATCTCGCAAGTAATGGACCAGGAGCATGCGGGGCTCCACATCACTCTGGTGCGTGGTCCCATTCACCGTGATATTGATTTTTGCCATTCAACACCCCTCAACAGAGCAGAAGACAGCAGGAAGCATCTTAAAACAATTCGTTGCAAAGGCCGGTCACGCCTTCGGCAAAGCGACAAAATTGTACGCCTTTTTGTGAGTGCGTGCTGATGTGCGAAAAACCATACCGCTGATTCCGTGATGACGCAGATTTTCGCTGATAGGAGTTGATTGACCAACCACAAGGTTTGACCGATTGGTGAGAAAAGCTTTAAGGTCAGCCGAAAGGGAAGCGGCCTCCACTTCGGCTTTAAGAGAGGCGAGCCGGTCGAGTGCTTGTTCAACTGGATCAGGCTTTTTCAAATATGCAGTCTCTATGGTCCGTTACGGCCGTTTTGACGGCGAAATGTTATTCTTTGAATACTCATCACTCCTGAAAGAAAAATCATCCTTCCGCCCGCTCACAGAATCAACAGCAGCGACTCAACTTTT
>DATFDA010000299.1:0-2486 GCA_035252525.1 Candidatus Angelobacter sp.
TAAAACCGGTGAAGCCAAAAAGCTGGAGTTCAAATACTCAGGCGGAATCGCCGAATTCATCAAGCACCTGAACCGCGGCAAGAGCGTGCTCCATGAAAAGCCGATCTATATGGAAGCGGAGCGCGACGGCGTCGCGATGGAGATCGCGCTGCAGTACAACGACGGCTACTCGGAAACCGTTTTTAGCTTCGCCAACAACATCAACACGGTTGACGGCGGCACGCATCTTTCCGGCTTCCGCACGTCGCTGACGCGCACCATCAACTATGCCGGCCAGCAGCTTGGCTTGTTCAAAGATGTAAAAGAGAACCTGACGGGCGATGATGTGCGCGAAGGGCTGGTGGCGGTGGTCAGCGTGAAGTTGCCGCAGCCACAGTTTGAAGGGCAGACCAAGGGAAAGCTGAATTCGGATATCGCCGGCGTAGTCCAGGCATTTGTAAACGAGCGGCTGGGCGGGTTCTTTGAACAAAATCCAACCGTCGCCAGGAAGATCATCAACAAGGCCATTGAGGCGGCGCGAGCCAGAGAAGCTGCGCGCAAGGCACGAGATCTTACGCGTCGCAAAGGAGCGCTGGATGGCGGCGGCCTGCCAGGCAAGCTGGCTGATTGTTCAGAGCGTGACCCGAATCGTTGTGAGCTGTTTCTGGTGGAGGGCGAATCCGCAGGTGGAACGGCCAAGCAGGGACGTGACCGCCGGTTTCAGGCGATTCTGCCGTTGAAAGGCAAGATCCTGAACGTGGAGAAGGCCCGCTACGACAAAATGCTGAGCCATGAGGAAATCCGGGCGATGATTACGGCCCTTGGCACCGGCATCGGCAAAGAAGATTTTGATCCGGCGCGGCTACGTTACAGCAAAGTGATTCTCATGACCGATGCTGACGTGGACGGTTCGCACATCCGCACGTTGCTGCTGACCTTCTTCTTCCGCCACATGAATGAGCTCATTAAGCGCGGCAACGTGTTTATTGCGCAGCCGCCGCTGTACGGCATCAAGAAAGGGAAAACCCAGCAGTACATCAAGGACGACCGTGAATTCGTGCGAGTAATGGTTCGGCGCGCGGCCGAAGGTATGGCGGTCCGCTATGGCGAAGGAGCAGCCAAGCTGGAAGGCGCCACCCTGGCCAAATTCATGACCACTTTGAACGAGTATCTCGGGTTCTTTGACAAAGTAGATAAGCGCATCCGCAATGAAAAGATTACGGCGTTGATTCCCAAAGCTGGCCTGGCACAACGCCCCGATTTTGAAGGCGATAAGAAGAACGCGCCCAGGAAGATTGAGAAGCTGGAAAAGGACCTGAACAGGCTGGCCAAGCAGGAGCAGCTCAAGGAAGTGGCGAGCTACTTTGACGAGGAACACAATCTCTGGGGCGTGAAGTTCACGGATTCGCAGGGAGCAGAGCGGCAGGTGAACTGGGGCCTGGTAGCCACTCCGGAATATCGGCAGATGGTGGCTAAATTCAAGCAGATTGAAGAATACATGGAGCCTCCGTTTGTAGTGGAAGTGGCCGGCAAAGCCAGCAGCGTGGATGAAACGGCCGACCTGAGCGATGCCGAGCGCGAGGACCTGGAAAAGGCAGCAAAAAAGAGCTCCAAAGCTGCCGTCCGCCGCACCAAGGCGGATGCCGAAGTAGTGGAAAAACAAACCGCGCGCGAGCTGTTCGATTATGTGCTGGCAGAAGGCAAAAAAGAGTACAGCGTGCAACGCTACAAAGGCCTGGGAGAGATGAGCTCAGAACAGCTTTGGCAAACCACCATGGACCCGGAGCGCCGCACGCTTCTGTCTGTGAAGGCAGAAGACATTGAAGCATGCGAGTCAATCTTCACCACCTTGATGGGAGAAGATGTGGAGGCGCGCCGTAAATTCATTGAGGAAAACGCGCTTGACGTAAAGAATTTGGATATCTAACAGCGCCAAGGCACGGGGATGGTGTCCGCAGGCAGAATCCTTTTCTGTGTCGCAGCATCGAATCCGATAGCCGAAAAACGCTAAATTACGCTAAAATACAGGTCTTACAGCGGAAAGGTTTCACAACAAATGAAGGCAGCGATCCATCCTGATTACCATGAGACGCGCGTGCACTGCGCATGCGGCAACACATTCACTACGCGGTCGACGCACAAGGGCGACATCAGCCTGGAAATCTGCTCCAATTGCCATCCGTTCTTTACGGGCAAGCAGAAGCTGGTGGATACCGCCGGGCGCGTGGAGCGGTTCCGCCGCAAGTATGAGAAAGCCGTTAAGAAGTAAGGCCGAGATTTTGCCAAAGCCTCCGCTGCGGCGGGGGCTTTGCTTTGCGCAATTGCAACTGGCAATTAGCAATTCGCCCGGATGCGATGATTGCAGCATGGTTGCTAATGGCCAATTGCTAGCTGCTAACTGCCGAAATGCATAAGTTCTGGGAAAATCCGATCACCGCAAGCACCGCTCCTGAGGGCGCGCGGGTACCGGAGTCTCTGCAGATCGGCTCTGAGCGCGTTGCACCGGC
>DATFDA010000300.1:0-14193 GCA_035252525.1 Candidatus Angelobacter sp.
CAGAGCGCGGTGTTCTTCCTGATTCAAGAAATCCAGCTCGTACAATGGTTTACCCGGATTTGCCGCTGCGTCTTCCAGCAGCTTTACGTAGTGCCGGGACATCTGTTCCATTCGCGCGTGATCGAAGAGACCCTGATTGTAAAGCCAGTAGAATCCCATTTCATTCTCGAACTCAAAGACGTGAAGTTCCAGATCAAAGCGGACCATCAGTTCATCCCCGGCAATCCGCTCCACCTCAAGTCCGGGAAGCTGCTGGCTCCCCATGGGCGCGTTTTGCAGAGCAAAGACAACCTGGAAGACAGGCGTCTTATTGAGGCTGCGCTCAGGAGCAAGCGCCTCAACTAATCGTTCAAAAGGAACATCCTGATGCTGGTATGCGTCCAGTGCGGTTTTGCGCACTGAGGCAAGCAGATCATTAAAGCTTTGTTCTGGATTCACCCGGACGCGCATGACCAGCGAATTCACAAAGAACCCGACCAGTTCCTCCAGGCGGGCATCGCGGCGGTTTGCGATCGGAGAGCCAACAACAATGTCATCCTGTCCGCTGTAGCGGCTCAGCAGCACCGCGAACGCGGAAAGCAGCGTCATGTACAGCGTTGCCTGATGATGCTGCCCAAACTGCTTAAGGGCGTTCATCTGATCTGCTGAAAGCACAGCACTGCAATAGTCGGCTTTATAGGTTTGCATGGCTGCCCGAGCATGATCCCTAGGCAGTTCAAGCTGTTCCGGGATTCCCGCCAATTGCTCTTTCCAATATCCAATGTCCTTTGAGAGCGCTTTTTCGTCCAGCCACTTGCGTTGCCAGATGGCAAAATCGGCATATTGAATTGACAGCGCTGGTAGCGGGTTTCCGCGGCCCTGTTGGAATGCCTCATACAACGTCATGAACTCACGGTTGAAAACGCTCTGCGACCAGCCATCAGACACGATGTGATGAAAATTCCTCAGCAGGATGTGATCGCGCTCTCCAATCCTGATCAGTTTCATCCGCATCACAGGACCGGTTGCCAGATTGAAAGGCTGTTCCCATTCCTTCCGCATTGCCTCAAGAACGCGGTTTCGCTGCTCATCCTCAGCAACGCCGCTTAAATTTTCGATGGGTAGCTCTACCGCGTGAGGTGGCTCAATGATCTGTACCGGCTCACCTTCATTCTGGGCAAAATGGGTACGCAGGCTCTCATGCCGTTCCACAATGGTATCGAGCGTTCGCCGCAAGGATGCCAAATTCAGTTCGCCCCGCAACCGAAGCGCCTGCGGCATGTTGTACTCGGCGCTGGCGCCCTCAAGCTGGTCAATGAACCACAACCTTTGCTGTGCGTACGAAAGAGGAATGCGCTCCGGCCGAGTCTCGCGAACTAGTGGGGCACGCAGTTTTTCAGCTTTACTGAGATGGACGGCAAGCCTGCGGACCGTTGAAGCTTCAAACAATGCGCGCAGAGGGAGCTCGACTCCGAAGGTGACACGCACCTGACTGACCAGCCGAGTCGCTAATAAGGAGTGTCCGCCTAACGCAAAGAAATCATCTTCCGCGCCGACCCGCTCCAGCGATAGCACCTGGGCAAAAATGGAACAGAGGACCTCTTCTTCAGCGTTGGCCGGCGCGACATATCTTTCACTCTGCCGGTCTGGTTCCGGCAGGGCCTTGCGGTCAATCTTCCCACTCGGCAGTAGCGGCCATGAGCTGATTAACATCAACGCTGATGGAACCATGTATTCCGGCAACGCGCGGCGGAGATGTTCCGTCAGTTCAGGAATCAGGTTCCTGTCTTCAGCGGCCAGTGCAGGAGCATTTCCAAATTGACGATAATAGGAATTGGGCAGCCTTTTTTCTGACGCACGTTCACTCCAGCGCGGGTTGAAGATGACGTCATAAGATCCGTCAGAACCAACGCCTCGCCAGTACAGTTCAGTTCCAAACTCCCGCCCTAACTGCATAAGTTCGTTCGGATCCTGACCGCTGGCGCCGAGAGAGTTATTGCTGAGTTCGCCAGCATTTTGGATGACCGCATCGCTGAACAACTGAAGAGCTTTCGTTGCAGCAGCAGCACGTAAATCTGGAATGCCTCGCAAACCGATCGTGTCGCCAGCCGCCTTGCTGCTTAGAGCCTGCTCAAGTTCGTGGCGCCAGCTTCCTTCCGATGTCCATAAAATCCAGCGATCAGGCTCATCAACAAAAGCCTTCTCCCCAATCTCGATAGTCACATCGTAGCGAAACCGGCTGACCTCATTGTCGTATGCGCCGGCTTTGAGATTGGTCCTGATGCGCCCCACCCGTTCCCAGCGAAGCCCAATTTCACGAAACAGAGCTGGATCGAGCACCAACTCCTCTTCCGCAGCCTGCATTGCCGGCAGCTTTTTCCTCAGTTCATCTGCCGGTGTTTCAGGCCGTGATGTTTGGAGCAGTACGGAAAGGTAAAATGCTCGCGACAGCGGCAGGCTGCGTACATCTCCGACAACAATGTGCCCTCCGTCTTTCGTCACGCGCGTCGCCTGCTCCAGCACCTGCAGCAGATAGTCCACACCTGGGAAATACTGAACCACCGAATTAATGATCACCAGATCAACGCTCTGGTCAGCGGCGAATTCAAGTTCGTGAGCCAGAGCATGGCGCAACAATACGTGTTGGAGATCGGGACGAGTCTCCAGCACCTCAGCAAGTTTTTTGATTGCCGGCCCTGAAAAATCCACGCCTGTGTATTCTTCGCAATGCGGTGCGATTTGCGTAAGCAACAGCCCTGAACCGCAGCCTATTTCGATCACACGCCGAGGCGACAGCTCCAAGACTCGAGCTACAGTCTCAGATACCCAGATTTCCATCTCTTCTGCGGGGATGGGGTCTCCGGTGTAACTGCTGTTCCAGCCTGCGAACTTAGCCGCGACTGCTTGTGATGCTCCATCACTGCGATATGAATCATAGAGTTGCTGCCAGCGGCTTATTTGTTCATTTTGTGCGCGCAACTGAGCGTCCGGGTCTTGTTGCGGAACCACATACGCCAGAATGCGTTTTTGTCCAGTCTGATCATCGCGCGCGATTACAAGAGCTTCACGGACTCTGGCGTGTTTCCTCAACGCTGACTCAATTTCTCCCAGCTCCACCCGGAACCCGCGAATCTTTATCTGATGGTCAGTGCGACCAATAAATTCAAGGTCGCCGTTCCTCCGCCAACGCACCAGGTCACCGCTGCGATACATGCGCATGCCTGCGGTCCCGTAAGGATTTGCCACGAACCTCTCAGCAGTTATCTGCGGGCGATTAAGATATCCACGGGCCAGACCGGCGCCCGAAATGTAGAGTTCGCCGGGGACGCCCACCGGCACAGGTTGCAGCCACGGGTCTAGCACGTACACCTGAGTATTCAAAATTGGCTCGCCGATGGGAGGGGCCTCGCGGCCACGGAGAGGCTGGCTCATGGTGGAAACGATCGTCGTCTCCGTTGGGCCGTAGGCATGGATGAGAACCCGCCCGTGCGACCATTGATCCACCAGATCGGCTGATAGAGCCTCGCTGCCTACCACCAGATGGGTGAGCGGCAGCTCTTCTGGAGAATCGAGGGTTGGCAAGACCACCGGAGGAAGAGAAGCATGGGTTACGCCATGCTTAATCAGGATGTCACGCAAAGCTGTACCACTTCGCTCGCCTTCCCCTATCAACACCAGAGTGGCCCCAGTAGCAAATGCCATGATGATCTCGACAACAGACACGTCGAAGCTCAGCGAGGAAAACTGCAGCACACGCGATAATGGCGTCAACTCCAAACGCTCGCGGCGTGTTTGCGCCACTGATGGCAGCCCGGCATGGCTTATCACCGCGCCTTTGGGGACACCGGTTGACCCGGAGGTGTAAATCACATATGCCGGATGCCATGGCAGCAGTGGCCGTACGCGTTCATTGTCAATCGGGTTACTATCATCGAGTTTTTCCAGCGCCTCCATTAATGCATCAGAGTCAATTACGCAGCACTTCTGCCCATTGAACTTCGTCGCTGCATCTCGCGTCGTGATGACGCAGGCGGGACGGGCATCTCTCAACATCAACTCCAGCCGCTCTTCAGGATAGGAAATATCCAGGGGCAGATAAGCCGCGCCAGACTTGAGCACCGCCAACAGTGCGACCATCATCTCCACAGAACGAGGCAGCGCCAGCCCGACCAAATCCTCAGGCCCAATTCCCTGTCCTATCAGCCAATGCGCCAGCCGGTTGGCACGCTGATTGAGTTCGCTATAGCTGACCGATTCATCTGCGAAAATCACAGCAGTTGCATTTGCTGTTTCTGAGACCTGCTGCTCAAAGATAGCGGTCAATGTGGAGCCGGCTACCTGGCGGGCTGTATCATTCCATTCCGTCAGTATCTGAATTTGCTCCTCGGTGCTGAGCAAATCTATCGCCCGCAATCTGTGTTTCGGAGCATTCGTCGCATGCTGCAGCACGCGCAACAATTGATCGGCCATCTGCTGCATGCGCCAGCGTTCAAAAAGATCGCGGCTGTAAAGCCAGTGAAATTCCACAGCGCCATTGCGTTCCATGGCGTGCACTTCAAGGTCAATGCGCACTTTGGGCTCGTCTGCTGAGAGAGGCTCCACCTGCAAGCTGTCCAACTGCTGTTCCACAAAGGGAGCGTTCTGCAGCGCAAACACCACCTGAAAAATAGGCGCTGCATTCAGCCGTCTCTCCGGGGAGATTTCCTCCACCAGCCGTTCAAAAGGAAGATCTTGGTGCTCATACGCCCCTAACGCGGTATCTCGAACTGCGGCGAGCAACTCCTCAAAGCTCTGTTCCGGGTTCATCCGGACCCGCATGATCAATGAGTTAACGAAGAAGCCGATAAGATGCTCGAGCCGCGAATCCTGGCGGTTCGCGATGGGGCTGCCGATCACAATATCGGTCTGTCCGCTATAGCGCTGCAGGAGCACGGCAAAGCCGGCCAGCAGAGTCATATAGAGCGTAGCTCCGTTGAGGCCGCTCAGCTTTTCAAGCTCTAATCGCGTCGCCTTGGGCAGTGAAACGGTGTATACATCAGCCGCGTAAGTCCGGCGGGCCTGGCGGGGATGATCTTTGGGCAGTTCCAGTTGCTCTGGTATACCGGCGAGCTGTTTCCTCCAATATTCCAGATCACGTTGTACTTTTTCTTTGGACAGCCATTGTTGCTGCCACAGAGCATAATCGGCATACTGCAAGACAAGCGGCTTCAACGGGTCGGGATGGCCGCCGGAGATTGCCTTATAAAGCTGCATCAACTCATTGTTGAAAACGCCCTGAGACCAGCCATCCGAGATGATGTGATGCAGCGTGCGCAGGAAAACATGGTCGTGTTCGCCGAGTTTGAACAACTTCATCCTGAACAGGGGAACTTGTGACAGATCAAAAGATTGTGAGAACTCCTGATTCAAAGCCTCAACAATACGTTCACGCTGCTCATCGCGAGAAAGAACGCTCAGATCATCTACCGGGCATAGGACTTCCAATTGCGCTTCGATGATCTGTACAGGTTGGCCGTCAATGTAAGCAAAGCGGGTTCGCAGCGTTTCATGGCGCTCTACCATGCGAGCGAGGGCCTTTCGGAGTGCAGACAAATCCAGCGGCCCTCGCAGGCGCAACGCTTCCGGCAGGTTGTACTGTGTGCTGGAGCCTTCCAGTTGATCGATGAACCAAAGCCTCTGCTGAGAATTCGAGAGCGGCAAACGCTCCGGCCTCAGCTGCGGCCCAAGTTGAAGCGGGGCTTTTTCAGCATGACTCAGGTACGGAGCAAGATCTGCAACCGTGGGCACCTCGAATAATTTCTTCAAGGGCAGATCTATGCCCAGAAAGGTGCGAATCTGGCTGACCACCCGCGTTGCCGTCAGCGAATGCCCGCCAAGAGAAAAGAAGTTGTCCTTTACCCCAATATTTTCCAACCCAAGCACTTCACTGAAGATGTGGCATAGGGCTTCTTCCCCAGGTGTGCGTGGCGCAGTATAAATAGCCCTTTGGCGTTCGGGTGCAGGCAGAGCACGACGGTTCAACTTGCCATTGGGTGTGAGTGGCAGGGTTTCCATCATCACGACAGCCGATGGGAGCATGTAATCCGGCAATCGCTCCGACAGTTTGCGCCGGAGTTGTGGCAACTCTGGAACATGACCATCTGTTGGGACTAGATACGCAACCAGTTCTTTACCTGTCCCGCTATCCTCACGCATGATGACGGCAGCTTGAGAGATCTCTGGCTGGCTCTTCAGCACTGCTTCAATCTCACCCAGCTCTATACGGAATCCGCGTAATTTGATTTGCTCATCTGCCCGGCCAAGAAACTCTAGCGTACCGTCCTCACGCCACCTGGCCAGATCACCAGTGCGGTACATGCGCGATCCACTGGAGGCGAACGGATTGGCGACAAAACGGTCTGACGTCAATCCTGCACGGTCCAGGTAGCCGCGTGCCAGCGCTTCCCCAGCGATGTAAAGATCGCCAGCCACATTAATGGGCGTCGGCTCCAGACAATGATCCAGCACATAGATGCTGTACCCGGATAACGGCCTGCCGATGGTGATAAGAGCGGGCGATTGTTCAGTGACGTTGCTGCTTTGCAAACGATGAATGTTCGACCAGATTGTTGCTTCAGTAGGGCCGTAAAGATTGAACACTGCGCGGGTGGTTGCCTGCAGAAGCTGTGCAGCAAGCTGCCTGGGCAGCGCCTCGCCTCCACTCAAGATTTGCAGATTTTCCAGGCAGGCTGGGTTTTGACGCAAAAGCATCTCCCAATGACTGGGAGTCGCTTGCATCGAATCTACATCCGAGGAAGCTAACAAACGGCAAAGCTGGGCGGCATCTCGCGCTTGTTCCTGAGACGCAAGAATTACCTGACCGCCACAGCATAGCGGAACTAGAAGCTCCAGAATTGAGATATCGAATCCAATAGTTGTAATCGCCAAATGCGCCTTGCTGGGTGAAAGGATCTGCTGCTTGTCAAGCGCGGCAATGAAAGCTGAAAGCGCTTCATGCGAAACCACCACCCCTTTCGGCCGTCCAGTAGACCCGGAGGTATAAATCACATATGCAGGATTGGCCGATGACGGCAGTTGCTGGAGCTCTTCCGGATGAGGATTGGACGCGCTCTCCCTTTCCAGAACGGAAGCGAAATCCGGTGAGCCAAGGCAAATCTGATGCACATAACGGGGTCCACCGAATTTGAGGGATTCAGTCGTGAGCACGGCAACCGGCGCCGCGTCAGACACCATATAACTGAGGCGCGCTTCAGGAAAGCCGGGGTCCAGAGGCAAATAAGCCGCGCCGCTTTTCAGGACGGCCAGTATTGCAATCAGCATTTCCGGACTTCGTTCAATGCAAATGGCAACAATCTTTTCCGGCCCTGCGCCCTGTTTGATCAGATGATGTGCCAGACGATTCGTCCGCTGGTTCAATTCATCGAACGTGAGCGACACTCCGCTAAATCTCAAAGCGATTGCGTCAGGAGTCCTGGCTGCCTGAGACTCAAAGCGCGCTATCACGCGCTCATGTTTGCACTCGGTTGTTTCAGGGTTGAGACCGTAGATAATGTGCTGCCGTTCTGCCGGGCTGAGAAGGTGAAAATTGGTGATTTTCTGCCCAGGCGTGCACAACAGAGAATCCGAAAGAGTGATCAGATGATTGGCAAGCCTATCAATAGTTCGTGGTTCAAAGATGTCTGTGTTGTACTCAAACATCAGACTGAGTTGGTCCTTCGATTCACCAAACGTGATCTGCAGATCTACGGGAGACGTCTTGCGATCAATGCCAAAAACGGTAAATTCAAACCCGGGCAGACTAATCTCGCCTTCCGGCATACCCGCGGTCGCCTGCACAGGACTTTCCGTACTGATGTACAGATATTCCACCTGGTACAAGGGCATCCGGCTCATGTCTCTCTCTACTTTGAGCTTGTCAACCAGATGCCGGAATGGATACTCCTTGTGCGCAAAAGCATCGAGACATGTTGTCCTTACCCGGTCCAGAACCTCAAGAAAGGTTGGATTGCCGGAAAGGTCGGCGCGCAGCACCAGTGTGTTCAGCATGTAGCCGATGAGATTGCCTGTTTCTTCCGAATCTCGATCGGCAGAAACGGGAGTTCCTACAACGAAATCTTCCTGCCCCGTGTAGCGCCACAGAAAAACATTCAGTGCCGCCAGTAGCGTCATGAATGACGATGTTCCGGCTTGCCGATTCATCGCACGCAACCGGCGCAACGTCTCGTTCGGAATATCAAAAGGAGATCGTGCCCCGCCGTGGCTTTGGACAGCAGGCCGGGCACGATCGGCGGGCACTTCCAGCACATGAGGAACGTCTTGAAGCTGTCTCAGCCAGTAGTCTTCCTGTTTCCTGAAATCGCTGGTCTGTTCCCATTGGTCGCGCCACGCCGCCCAGTCAGCATATTGAATGGGAAGGTCAGGCAGTGGATTCGGCAATCCGTTTGAAAACGCGTGATACAAGCCCAGCAGCTCACTGTAGAAAACGTAATAAGACCACCAGTCCGTCACAATGTGATGCAGAACTCCAACCATCACGTAATCATCATCGGCAATGCGCACAAGTGGAACTCGCGCGAGAGGCCCCTTCTCCAGGTCGAAAGGTTCCCTGATCAACCGGGTTACAACTTCGTGAGCGGCGGCTTCCGGATCAGGCTCATTGCGGACGTCAGTGACTGGCGCATACAACTTCATGTCCGTTACGAATTGAAAAGGCTTGCCTCCAATCTCGCGGAATACAGTGCGCAGGATCTGGTGGCGCTGCGCTACAACATTGAGGCACTTTTCGAACAGGTGAACGTCCAGCTTCCCTTTAAGGCGAAACCCATTGCCGATGTTGTACGCAGATGTATTCGGTTCCAATTGCTGGATAAACCACAGCGCCGTCTGATCTGTGGACGCCGGCCAGGGACCACTTCCCTCCAAGCGCGGAATGCGTCGCTTGGTTTTCTTCTGCAGTTCGCGGACTTTTAGCTCGTAGAGGGCCCTCTGTTCCGGAGAGAGCTTTGCAATTCGTTCTGCCAGCGTCTTGCTGCTGTGTTCAACTGTGGAAATTTGGCCGATGTCCTTGACGCTCATGTACTACTCTCCCCCACCCTGCGCAACTAGTGCCTGAGGCTGCAAACTCTCTCGAAGATCAGCAAGGCGATGCAAGCCTTCCATTGTTGTTTCGTAATCAAGGCCAAAATCCAGCAGGCAGGCGAGATCATTCACACCGGCAGCCGCCAGGTTTTCGATGAGGGCAGCGCATTTTTCAGGGGTTCCAAGAAGAGAGGCATGGTCGAAGTAACGCTCAAACACTGTCTCAAGCAAGCCCTGCATTTCTGGAGCGGACGGATCAACCACATTGTCTCCCACCATGGGCCTGAACTGGTTGATGTAGGTCTGCAAATAGTTCTTCATAGGTTTATCAACCATTGCGCGCACTTGTTCTTCGTCCGTCCCGATGTAGGTGTGCAACATCAAAGAAACGATTCCCGTTCGCGGATCGTGGCCGTTTTCCATCCGTGCCCGGCGATACCGCTGAATACTCTCTTTCAGTTCATCCAATGAGGTGGAAAATGCCGTAAGAACATTGGCGCCAACCTCACCGGCCCGGAGCCACGTGCGCTCAGAAGCCACGGTTACCCAGAAAGGCAAATCTGCCCGCACTGGGCGAGGCAAGGTTCTCACGGGAACTTTCCTCCCCTGCACTCCCGCAATTTCCACCTCTTCTCCAGCCCAGAGCCGGCGCACAACGGAGATGTTCTGGAACATCAGTTCACGGCGATTTTCATAGTTCTGCGGAGCGATCACGTAATCGTGTTCGTGCCAACCAGTGGCAAAGGAAATTGCCGCGCGTCCATGGGAGAGGTTATCCACCAGCGCCCAATCTTCCGCCACGCGCACCGGGTTATGCAGTGGAAGCACCAGACTTCCCGCGCGAAGCTGCACGCGCTGAGTAATCATGGCCAGCGCAGCAGTCAAGACCGAGGGGTTTGGATAAAGCCCCCCGAACGCCTGAAAGTGCCTTTCCGGAGTCCATATCGCCGTGAAGCCATTGGCATCAGCAAAACGCGCGCTGTCAAGTAAGAGCCGATATCGTTCTTCCTCGTCAACGTTGACGTCCGCTGAAAAGAAAAACAGGCTGAAATCAACCTTAACTGGTTCTAAACTCGACCTGGGCGTGCTACCGCTCCTTTCGCCCTTTGGTCGATCGGCTGCCGGGCTGGCGTTCTGGGCGTTTCGGATTTGCATGCGCCGGCGCAGCAACTCCTGTTGCTCCGGTGTAAGGTTTTGTATCCGATCAGACAAGTTCGCCATGCTCATTCACTCCTGATTTCCTGGGTTTTTCCGCCGAGCTCCGCCCGTAATTCCTCTTCTGACATGCTTTCAATCTCCGCGAGCAATGCTTCCAGTTCACCGGCATTGCCGTCCTGAACCTGAGTTCCCGAGACCTTTGCACTGAGCTGCGCAATGGTGGGGCTTTCAAAAATATCTTTAAGCGCAGTTTTGGTTGAAAACGTCTGGTTGATGCTCTTCAGAAGCTGCACAGCCATCAGGGAGTGCCCGCCGAGTTCAAAGAAATTATCTTCCACGCCGATTTCGTCGAAACGGAATGCATCCTTCCAGATCTGGGCCAGCAGTTTCTCTACCTCGTTTCGGGGCGCTACATAGGTACTCGATATATCTGGTCTGCTGTGACCCGCTTGCGTATTCGCCGCTTCACGGTTTCCATTTGCTTGTCCCATCTGCTCCTGGAAAAAATCTGCGGTAAAGAGATATTGCTGGTCCATTAGGGCGTTGAAATCTCGTGTGGAAACAATCACATTGGCCAACCCCAGAGGGATGGCCCGTACAACAGCATCCACGCACTCCTGCGGCGTCATACCAAAGCGCTGCCTTTTTTCCTCTAGCTGGCGCGAGAGGAATGAACCTGCATCAGGATTCTCGCTCTCATTTCCAGACCAGGACCTGGTGCCGAGTTCCACAGCGAGCGTTGGATGTCCTGCGGCGGAGCGGCGTTCAGCAAAATGTGCGATCAGCGATGACCGCGCTGCCTGATCTACCTGCCCGATACCACCGCATTCAGCCAGATTGCTTGAAAACAGGAGCATCAACTCGTCTTGGAAGGCCGCTTCCAGCGCCGTCAGTTCAGCAAGATCATTACGGACCGCTGCTGAAGGCGAATCAAGTTTTCCAAGGATGAGCCCTGTTTTTGCGGCTCTGTCGAGATGGAAAATACCGTTAATTTCCCCCATCTCTGCCTCGATCTGCCGCTTCACTCGCGCCACCTGCGAAACATCGGATAAGTTGGCGGTAAAGACGCTGATCCCATCAGGCATAGAGCGTAAACGAGCGATGTTGCGAGAGACTGGATCAGTTTCTCCCTGCATCTGCACCCATCCCTCCCATTCGTGCCTGCGCGGAAAGAAGGTGCGATCCATCATGGCAACTCTGCAGCCGAGGGTCCGGGCAAGGTAGTCTGCAAGCGCAAAACCGATCTCCTGGAGAGCGTGAGTGATCACATAAACACCGCCGCGTTTTAGGGACTCGGGTCTTGTATCTGGTGGCTGAATTTGCTCAATGATCGGCAACCAGCGCCGCCCGGCTCTGTAGGCCACAAGCGGTTCTTTCAATTCGGTTGCAATCTCGGACAGTACGCACTCGGCTATCCGATCGTCGGTTTTGCCATCCTCAAGCGCCGCATCGATGTTTTGACATCTGATGGACGGGATTTCTTTGGAGAGGACATGAACTAGAGGTGGTGTTAGGGCATCCTCATCCAACGAGAGCGGCTCATCCAGAATCCGGTACATCCCGGAACTGACGACCGCCAGACGCACCGGCGATGCCATTGTGGAAGATGCCAACGCCTGGGCCAGGTAGATCAAGCCATCAAAACAGGCTCCAGCGTCAGTTCCCTTCGAAGTCCATGCCCATACAATGCATTCAGGCAACCGGCCCTCGAATGATTCAAGCAGCCGCTGGAAATCTCCAGCATTGGAAGCGCTCACGATGACTGGGCCGGTGCCGTTTTGATGAAACACATCACCATGACGCACTTCACGAACTTTGCAGTCATGCTCACGCAGCTTTTCTGCTAAGCGCGCGCCGATTCCTTGTGCTTCCGAGAAGATCAGCCATGTCTTGCTCTCGTTGGCAGCCTGCTGACTCCATTGAGGCAGGTGATTTGTCCGTTTCCAGTTCGTGCTGTAAAACCACTTCTCGAAAGGATCTTTTTGCGCCAGCGGGTCATCTCCGGTAATGAGCTCCGGTATTGAAGTCGCATCTACCCAGAACCGTTGACGCTCGAAGGGGTACGTGGGCAGGGGAATGCGGTGGCGTTTCTCGCCGCTGTAATATTTCTGCCAATCGATCTTGATTCCCTCACACCACAGCTTTCCTACCGCCTGGGCCAGAGCTTTGCCCGCAGATTTGCCTCCCAAAGAAGAAATTGCCACGGCTTGCGGATGCACCCTTCGTACAAGATCCGTCAATACTTTCCCCGGACCAATCTCGAGCAGGACCGCATTGTCCAGTGTCAATGCAGCCCTCACAGAGTCCTCGAAGCGCACCGTGCTGCGCAAGTGCCGTGCCCAGTACTTGGGATCTATAGCATCCTGTTCTCGCATCCAGGTTCCACTAACGTTTGAGAGGTACGGAATCTTTGGTACGCCCATCTGAACCGTGGCTGCAATACTGGCCAGCGGCTCCATGATTGGCTCAACCAGAACGGAATGGAATGCATGGCTGGCTTCGAGGCGGATGGGATTAAGCGAATGAATTTTCCGCTGCAGGTCGTCGATTTCCTCGACAGGGCCCGCTAAAACGCAGAGTTCCGGGCCATTCACCGCAGCCAAGGACACTCTATCCTTTATATAAGGAACAATCTGGTCCTCTGAAACCGGTACCGCCAGCATTGCACCGGGTTCCAGCTTTTCTGTCGCCGATGCCCGTTCCACCACCAGCTTTAAGGCATCCTCCAGAGCGAGCACTCCAGACACAGTTGCGGCCACATATTCACCCAGGCTGTGTCCAATCATTGCCGCTGGTCTGATGCCCCATGAGATCCATAGCTGCGCCATCGCATAGTCGATCACAAAGATTGCGGGCTGCCAGAAGAGCGGACGATAGACGCGAGAATCTATTCCGTCCCTGCCTGTGAAGACCAGTTCACGAAGATCTGTTCCAATCAGAGGAAGGAGCAAGCCACAACAACGGTCAACCACATCACGAAAAACAGCTTCGGAGCGATACAGGTCTGTACCGAGATCATCGTAGGCTTTGCCCTGGCCGGGAAACAGGAACACAACTGAATGCTCCCGCTCATCCGCATGGCTGGTACGCTCTTTTTTGCTTGTAAGTGCCGCAATAGCTTCCTCATTGTTGCCACATACAAATGATTGACGGAAAGCAAACGCCTCTCTGCCGGCGTTAAGCGTAAACGCAACGTCTGCAAGCGGGATGGCCGGATTTCTTGAAAGTGCCTGTACCAGCTCTTCCTTCTTGCGTTCCAAAGCAGCTTCGGTTCGGGAGGACAGCGTCACCAGTTGCCATGGCCGGCTTGAAGCAGATGATTGCGAACGAGGAGCCTCCTCCAAAATTACGTGAGCGTTCGTTCCTCCGATTCCAAATGAACTTACACCGGCAAACTTGTGATCCGCTTGCCACGGCCTGTTCTCTGTATTCACATAAAAAGGAGTGTGCTCCAGATCAAGCTCAGGGTTAGGAGTTTCGAAATGCAAACTGGGCACCAGAGTGCCGTTTTCCAGGCAAAGCACAGTTTTGATCAACCCGGCAATGCCCGCCGCTGAATCGCAGTGCCCAATGTTGGTCTTGACCGACCCGATTGCACAGGATTTCTGAACACTCTGCGCCGTGTCTCCAGGGTCCAGCACCTGCCGAAGAGCTTCTATCTCAATTGGGTCTCCGAGTGGAGTTCCCGTGCCGTGAGTCTCAACATACGAGATTTGCTGCGGCTCAACACCAGCTCTGACCAGAGCATCCGCGATCACGCGCCGCTGGCCTTCCACACTGGGTGCGGTGTAGCCAACCTTGACTATTCCATCATTATTAATAGCCGAGCCCTTGATCACCGCATGGATACAATCGCCATCGGCAACCGCCACATCCAGCGGCTTCAACAAAACGAGCCCTGCTCCGCTGCCGGGTACCGTGCCGCGCGCCTCAGCATCGAATGCCCGGCATCGCCCGTCGGGAGAGAGGATGCTGTTT
>DATFDA010000301.1:0-3773 GCA_035252525.1 Candidatus Angelobacter sp.
TGCAACATACGATCTTCAAGCGAGAGCGACCAGCCGCGCGCCAGGAAGAAGCCTATGGCAAGTCCGGTGACCAGCCCTCCGAGATGCGCCATGTTGTCAATGTGGGCTTTCAGGCCATAGAGAAGGTTGAGACCTGCGAACTTGACTACATAGCCAAGCAGGCGGCGCTTGCTTTCCTGCGCCAGGTTGAGCTTGCCGTAATACAAAATGGGAATCAGGACTCCCGTGAGACCAAAGATGGCCCCAGAAGCGCCGGCGCTGACCCGCATGGGATCCCAACTGAGACTCAGAATAGAAGCGCCCACGGCTGTGATCAGGTAGATGGCGAACGTGGCGAAACGGCCGACCAGCTTTTCTGTGAGACGCCCGAGAACCCACAAGCACCACATATTCATGGCGAGATGAAGAATGCCGAAGTGAAGAAATGCGGCTGTGATAACGCGCCAGTACTGGCCGCCCAGAGTCTGTGGACCAAAATCAGCTCCCCATGGCAACAGATCAGTGCCGGAAGGATCGATTGCCGATATTCCACTAGCCACCATGATGACCCAAACAGCCACGCTCACCGCGATGAGACAGTTGGTGGCGTTGAGGACCCGCGGCAGCGGAAGCGCCACGGGTTCGAGTTCATCTTCGTAGCGACGTTTGGATTTGAGCTTGGGTGCGGTCGTCCTGCAGTTTTTGCAAAACTTTGAAGCCTCGCCGAAGGTGAACGCCGGTAATTGTTCACCGCATTGAACGCAGTTAGCCAAATAACACCTCAGGATGCAAAGAAGTCGTTGCCTGAAACGCTTCAATTTGGGGGTGGCAGTTGATTGCGTAATAAGGTACTCACAATTTCGAATTTCAACCAGTAATTTTTTCTAATCAGCGTTCGGAAGGGCAGGACCGGTGGGAGTCGTCATGCAAACCCCTCTTGAACTTGTTAGAATTTTCTTGTGGAACCGTCACTGCTGAACCGTGAGATCGTCAAACGTCCTGACCAATGCAAGTTCCAGGGCCGCATCCTTTTCTTAACGGAAGATCCTGAGCTGATCCGGCGGCAACTGGCCGGTGAAGACCTGCCCTGGGACACGAAGAACCCGCAGAACAATCCCAAGCTGAGGGACGATATCTCGACCGACGAGATCACGCCGGCGCACATCTGCTTCTTCTTTGATGAGACGCTGGGCGAGTTTCCCTACACCGGGCTGAAATGCGGGAATGAAGTTCCAATCAAGCGGGGCGACGTGAAGAAGGGCGGATTTGTTGCCGCGGTGAGCGGGAAGAGGCGCGGCAAGGGATCAAGCCGCGAGCAGTCACCGTATGCTGAGTTGTGCGCGGGCATCAAGCTGGTGATTGCTGAAAATATTGAGCGCATTTATAAGCAGAACTGCCAGAACCTGGGCGTGCTGACGACCACAGACTTCAGCATGATTGACAAGATTCGGGGCGGGGAAGAGATTCCGCTGAGCAAGTTTACCGAAGGCGAAGACGACATTACGCGCCAGGTGATTGAGTACGGTGGGCTGTTTCCGTTCAATGTGGCGCGCATGCAGAAAAAAGTTTTTCTTCCGCCGATCAAGACGGGCAAGCGGCCAATGACGATTGCGGAAAAAATCTTTGCCCGGCACATGCTGAATGAAAAAGGCGAACCCGGCGTTACTGCCGTGAAGCCGGGAGACTCAGGCTTCGCGCGCACAGACCTGCGCTTCAGCCATGAGTACGTCACCCCGATGGCAGCGATTTTCTTTGAGCATTTTGTAGGCAAGGACGCCAAGGTGAATGATCGCGAGAGCATTCTATTTTTCCGCGATCACCTGACTTTTCTGGATGAAGTACTGTCAGAAGAGAAGCGCAAGATGGGGCTGCTGGACCTGGCGACGCAGCTCAAACTGAAACAGGAAGACTTTGGCAAAAAGCAGGGCATCAAGCTGCATGGTGAACTCAAAGATCGCAAAGGCTCAGAAGGAATTTGCCATTCGGTGATCGCGGAGAGCTATGCTCTGCCTGGCCAACTGAACGTCGGGTCAGATTCGCATACGCCGCATGTGGGCGCGGTGGGCTGCGTGGCGTTTGGCATCGGGACGACGGACGTTTTCAATTCATGGATCACAAAAGATGTCCGGGTGAAGGTGCCGGAGTCAGTGAAAGTGGTGGTCCGCGGCAAGAGGAAGCCAAACGTCACGGCAAAAGACTTCATTCTGCTGCTGCTGAGTCTGGAGTACATCCGCAGCGGCAAAGCTCTGGCCAAGGTGATGGAGTACACAGGCGAGGCCATTGAAGAGTTGAGCGTGGATGAGCGCGCCACCATGACCAACATGGCGGCGGAGATCGGCGGGTTCACGGGGATTGTGGCGCCGGACCAGAAGACGGTGCAGTTTCTGATGGAGCGGCGCGGGCTGTCGCTGGCCCAGGCGGAAGGCTATTGCAAAGGGCTGTTCAGCGATCCTGATGCCGAGTACGCGCACGTAATTGAACTCAACGCAGACGAAATTACGCCGATGGTAGCAACTCCGGGCGATCCCGGGAACGGCAAGTTTGTTCGCGAACTTAATACGCCTGTGCCGGTGGAGATCGCTTATGGCGGCACTTGCACGGCGGGCAAAAATGCCGACATGGATATGTATGCGCAGGTGCTGTCAGATGCTCTGCAGCAGGGCAGGCGCGTGGCCGAGAGCTGCAAGTTTTATATTCAGTTCGGCTCCCAGGACACACGCGACTACTGCATCAAGCAGGGCTATCTGGACATCTTCCACAAGGCTGGCGCAATCGTAATTGAACCCAGTTGTGGCGCCTGTATTAACGCTGGGCCGGGCGTCTCGACCAGGCCCGATCAGATCGTCATCAGCGCTCAAAACCGCAACTTCCCCGGCCGTAGCGGCCCTGGGCAGATGTATCTGGCCAGCCCCTACACGGTCGCGGCTAGCGCTGTGGCTGGGTACATTGCGGAATATGAGCCGCAGCATGAACTTGTCAGCGCGTAGTGCCATTCTGCGCCGACGCGAATTTTTATAATCAAACGGGCTGGAAAATTTCTATGCGCCGTGACATTGGTCACATCTCCAAGTTGTCCGTGGGCTGGATGATACAGAGCGGGCAAACTTCTTGCGCGTTGGAGATTTACTGCTAGAATCTTTTATTACGCATTCAGCCCAATAAGCTCATGGAGAAACGACCTTTATGGCCTATGTAATTGCAGAGCCTTGCATCGGGACGAAGGATAGTGCCTGTGTGGACGCCTGCCCTGTTGACTGCATCCACCCCAAAAAAGATGAACCGCAGTTTGAAGGGGCTGACCAGCTCTTCATCGATCCGGTTGAATGTATAGATTGCGGCGCCTGCGTGCCTGTGTGTCCCGTCTCGGCGATTTTCGCGCTGGACGATCTGCCGGAAAAATGGAAGGCTTATACGGAAAAGAACGCCAAGTATTTTGGACGTTAGCCGCCAGTAGAGTTCCATTCACGCGCAGCCGTATAGCTGCGCGTTTTTGCGTGTGCTCAATGCGCCGCGTGTTGCCAGCAGCCCATGCCCAAGCAGTCTGAAGCTCTGATTCTGCGCACCTATCCGTTTCACGAAGCGGACCTGCTGGTTACGTTCTTTACCCGCTCGGAAGGCAAGGTGCGCGGCGTGGCCAAAGCAGCCAAGCGTTCCAGAAAGCGCTTTGGCGGAGCGCTCGAACCGCTCACTCATGTGATCGCCCATTGGGAGGACAAGGAGAAACAGGAACTCGCCCGCCTTGATTCATGCGACATCATCTCCTCGCCTTTAACGGCTGAAGTGAGTTATCCACG
>DATFDA010000302.1:0-8242 GCA_035252525.1 Candidatus Angelobacter sp.
CGACACAGGCAAAACGCGATTATTACGAAGTACTTGGGGTGAGCCGCACGGCTACCGAGCAGGAGATCAAGAGCTCATACCGCAAGCTGGCAATGCAGCACCATCCGGACCGCAATCCCGGCAACGCAGGAGCGGAAGAGAAGTTCAAGGAATGCACGGAAGCTTACAGCGTGCTCATCGACGCCGAGAAGCGCCAGCGCTATGACCAGTTCGGCCATGCGGGAGTGAACGGCGGCGGGGGATTCAGCGGGTTTGATCCATCAAACTTCCAGGATTTCGGCGATATCTTTGGCGATATTTTCAGCGATTTCTTTGGCGTGAACATAGGCGGAGGCGGCCGTCGCGGACGCGCCCAGCGCGGAGCCGACGCGCGGGCTGACCTTAATCTCACGTTTGAAGAAGCCGCGGCCGGCAAAAAGACCAGCGTCAAGGTCCGGCACTACCAGAATTGCGAACAATGCAAGGGCAGCGGCGCGGCCGAGGGAAAGGGTCCCAGCACGTGCAGCAGTTGCGGCGGTCGCGGTCAGGTCAGATACCAGCAGGGATTCTTCTCCATCGCGCGTACCTGTCCGGCTTGCGGCGGCGCAGGGCGTGTGATTACCGATCCTTGCAGCAAGTGCAAAGGCGAGGGCCGGATGATGAAGGAGCGCACCGTGGAGGTGAGCGTTCCTCCCGGCGTGGAAGATGGAACGCGAATCCGCTATCAGGGACAGGGTGATTCCGGTGGAGTCGGTGGACAGGCCGGCGATCTTTATGTCGTCTTGCATGTCAAGCCGCACCCGTTTTTTGAACGCGAAGGCAAAGACCTCTACTGTTCGGTCCCAATTTCGTATGCCCAGGCCGCTCTGGGTGCGGAAATCGCCATCCCGACTCTTGACGGCGAGCACAAGCTGAAGGTTCCGGAAGGCACGCAGACCGGGACCACGTTTCGTCTTCGCGGAAAAGGTCTGCACGGTTTGCAGAGTTCCGGAAAAGGAGATTTGTTCGTACGGGTCCGCGTGCAGACTCCCTCCAAGCTCACCAAAAAACAGCGCGAGCTTCTTGAAGAACTGGGCGGCACGTTCACGGTGGAGAACAAGCCCGAGCCGCGCAGCCTGTTCGATAAGGTGAAAGAGATCTTTGGGTAGGTATTACATCTGGTTTGTGGTGATCGTAGCCGGCCTGGCCGGGGCCATCCGGGTCCTGTTGCCGCGCCGCTTTGCCGAACTACAACTGGAGTGGCTACGCAAATCTGCTCCCAAGAAGGCGCGTATGCGGGCGCTTTTGTTTCTGGTGGTTGGTCTCGTTTTTGGGTCCCTTTACTTCATTCCCTGGGGCCGACAGGCCTGGGTGGTGATCGGCACCATTTTCTCCCTGCTGAGCGCTGCTGAAGTTTTCTTTCAGGCCCAATACCCAAATCTGGACGCCCTCATCTTCCAGAGCCGGTTGCTGGGAATTCTTTATCTTGGCCTGGCCGCGGGATCTTATCTAATGCTCTCACGCATATGACGCGGCGCCGCTGGATCGCTGACCGTGTTGAAGGCCACCATGCCTTCCTTCTGGGCGCCAATGCCCACCATCTCTTCCGCGTGCTGCGCGCGCAACCGGGACAGCAATTTGATATCGCCGCGAACGGCGTAGTCCGCCTGGGAACCATCATGCACGCGACCGCGAACGAGATCCAGTTCCATCTGGGCGAGGAGGTCCCCGGAGAGGTGCTGCCGGAAGTGGCGGTTTATCTCTCGATCTTCAAGTTTGATCGCATGGAGTGGGCGATTGAGAAACTCACCGAGCTTGGAGTGGCCCGTGTTGTCCCTTTGGCGGCGGAAAGGAGTGCGCAGCATCTAGTGAAAGCAGCCGAAGCGCGCGTGGAGCGCTGGCGGAAAATTGCAAAGGAATCAGCGCAGCAGGCTCGCAGGATATCTCCGCCGGAAATTGGCAACTCCATAAAAGTTCCTGTTGCCGTCAAAGCTGCGGAGGAACGTCGCATCGTTCTTTCTGAAGTGGAGAACGCAGTTTCATTGAAGTCGTCACTCAGCGGCGCGCGGCCACCAATCGCATTGGCGTTTGGCCCTGAAGGTGGCTGGACCGTGGAAGAACTCGAGTCGTTCACGTCAGCAGGATGGAAATCGGCATCACTGGGGCATACGATTCTGCGCGCGGAGACGGCGGCAATTGCGGCGGTCGCGGTGGTAATGGCGGAGTTGCAATAGTTCTTCTCACAGAGGCGTACTTCTGAAATCCCGAACGAAGTGAGGGACCCCTATAAGCTGCTATTCGGCTTCGCGTAGCCGGTACATGTCTGCCCGCCTGTCAACTGCCTCATTGCCCATTCTGCCCATAGCGATCCCTCACTCCGCTCGGAATTCAGAAAGTGCCCATTCTAGAAACATGTTTTCCACAAAAAACCGGAGATTTCCTTATTGCGTCATTCGCCTTAGTTTCGCATAATGCAGTAAGGCAAATTGTGCGCGACGCATTCATTCCCAATCCGAGGCAGAAAGAAGCCATTGAGCACGTGTCCGGGCCCATGCTGGTGCTGGCCGGAGCAGGCACGGGCAAGACCACTGTGCTGGTGGAGAGGATCGCGTGGCTCATTGAGCAGGCGCATGCGCGTCCGGAAGAGATCCTGGCCATCACGTTTACTGACAATGCGGCCCAGGAGTTGGTGGAGCGGGTAGAAAAGAGACTGCGCCGGCGAGCGGCGGTGAACGCGGGCACCTTCAATGCTTATTGCAACGGCGTGTTGCAACGAAACGGTCGCGGCTTCTTCGTTCTCACCAAAGAAGATGTTTACGTTTTCCTGCGCCAGCGCATTGACCAGTTGCAGCTCGAGCGCTTTATCAAGCCGTCTGACCTGGGCGAGTTCCTCCATGATCTCCTCGAATTTTTTGATCGCTGCCATGAAGAGCTGATCACTCCGGAGCAGTTTCAGGTTTATGTCGACGGCTTACGTCCAGGTGGAAGCATCCCTCGCAATTGCCGAGCCAAAGAAGTGGCAGAACTGGGAGAGGAACAGATCCTGGCGCGCTGGCAGGAAATTGCTCGCGCCTACCGCAATTCTCTGCGCCTGCTGGAGGAGCACGGTCTGGGTGTTTTTGGCATGCAGATCAGCAATGCTGTTCGCCTGCTGCAATCGGATGCCGGGCTGCTGGAGCATGAGCGAAAGAAGGCGCGCTTCATCCTGATTGATGAATTTCAGGACTGTAATTCCAGCAACATCATTTTGGCAGAGTTGCTGGCGGGACACGAGCGCAACATTTTCGTGGTTGGCGATCCCGACCAGGCCATCTACAGGTTTCGCGGAGCGTCCAGCGCAGCTTTTGTTGAGTTCCAGAAGCGCTTTCCTGATACACGCGGTGTGGTGCTGGATGAGAACCAGCGTTCGCGGGGAAACATTCTGCGTGTGGCATATAAAGCCATTTCTGAGAATCCGCCGGTTCCATCCCTGGGTGCGAGCGTGAAGTTTGAGCGCAAGCCGTTGCTTTCCTCGCGCGATTTGAAGGAGCAGCTCAGCGGAAGACTGGTGTTTGACGATCAGGTTGATGTGGCGATCTGTGCGTCGCACGATGATGAGGCTGCGCTTGTGGCCGGCGAGATTGAGCGGTTGCGTCTGAGCCAAAGAACACACGAGAGAATCTCAACAGCAGTGCTCTATCGCCAGCATCTCCATCGCGAGCGGGTGATGGAAGAACTTGCGGGACGGGGCATTCCGTTCATCGTGGTGGGAATGAATGTTCTTGAGACGGGGCCGGCGCGTGACCTGCTGGCGGTGGCGCGGGCGGTCTCAAATCCCAATGATGCGGAAAGCCTGTTCCGCGTTTGCGCCTTGCCCGTGTTCGACATGGCCGGAGAGCTACTCCGGGAGAAACTTGCAGCAGGTGGTAGAACGGGTACATTTCGCGCAGTGCTGGCCACCATGGAGGCGGGTGTGCGTGTGCTGGAGGCTGTGCGTCAGGCAGCGGAGTTCATCGCAGGAGAAAAACTTACCGCGGAGCAGGCGCTGCTTTATCTGGTACGGCAGTTTGGCCTGGCTGAAGCACATCCTGTGATCCAGGCGGTATTGCGCTTTGCGGAGAGTTGGAAAGAGAAACCATTCCTTAGCAGGCTGGGTCTGCCCGATTTTCTTGAATACCTGAAGCACTTCATCCAGGGTGGCGGCATTGTTCCTCTTTTCTCAGAGCAGCAAATGGCTGAGCTGGAAGGTGATTACCCGGACGCGGTGCGGCTGATGACGGTGCATGCCGCCAAGGGCCTGGAGTTCACGCACGTCTGGCTGTTGCGGGTCAGTTCCGGATCATTTCCCACAAACTTCAAAACGCCGCTGTTTGAATTTCCTCCAGAGTTGCGCGGCTCTGTCGCGGTGGGCGACGGCAAGGAGATCCACGAGCAGGAAGAGCGCAGACTGTTTTATGTTGCCATTACGCGCGCGCGCGACCGGCTCAGCATTGGCGGAAGGCCGGGACGAGGACGCGACAAGACTCCGGCGGGATATTTACGTCCGTTGCTGCAAGACCGGAGTTTGCGTTCCGCAGTTGCAGAGCGGGAAGCGAGCCATCCCGCCACGGCGAAGCCGCCACTTGAGGTGTCGCCGGTGCTCTCCTGGATGCTGATGCCGGCTTCGTTTGTGGGACGCGACCTGCCGCTCAGCGCCAACACAGTGCAGAACTATGTTACGTGTCCCATGAAATTCAAGTTGCAGCGGGACTGGAAAATCCCCGGGGAGGCCGCTGCGGCGCTGCAATATGGCTATGCGATCCACACGGTGCTGAAGCAGTATTACGATCCGGCTGCTCACGCCACCGAAATCACTGCAGCGAACATTGTGCAGGCGTTCGAAAAAGAATTCAGCAAGGGCGTGATAGATGATCCGGTGCAACGCAGGATGTATGAAGAGCAGGGAGCCAGGCAGTTACGAGCGCTGATTGAGGCGCGGCCGAAGAGTTCCATCGAGGTCCTGGCGGCGGAACATAAATTCACTTTCAAGCTGGGTGGCCTGGATATTGTGGGGCGAATTGATCGCATGGACCGGCTGGATGACGATGCTGTCCGCGTGGTGGATTACAAAACGGGATCGCCCAAGGACAGTAAATTCGCTGACGAAAGCCTGCAACTTTCCATTTACGCCATGGGCGTGAGCCGGATGGGCTACCGTCCACGCGAACTGGTGCTGGTGAATGTGCAGGACGGAAGCGAAGTGGTGAGCTTCCGCACTCCAAAGCAACTTGAGACGGCGCAAAGGAAAATTGAAGAAGCGGCTGAAGGCATTTCCGGCGGCGAGTTTGAACCAAAGCCGGGTCCACATTGTCTGTGGTGTGAGTTCCGCAAGCTTTGTCCTGCGACCGAGCAGCGCGTCTTTTTGCCGGTGGGAGCGCTGGCCGCGGGAGCAGAGGCCAAAACTGCGGGTGCAGAGGGATGAGAGTCGCGCGGATGTTTTCGATGATGGGAAGAACACAATGATTGGATTTTCGGCTTTGTCGTTTCTGTTTTCCGGTGCATTGCTGGGTGCAATCAGTACCTGGCTGGTGCTGCGATCCAAACTCACCGCTCTCAACACCAGACTTTCGATTTCGCAGCAGGAGCTGGGCAGCGCGAAGACGAACGTGGCGGTCCTGAACAGCCGCCTCTCGACATTGCAGGACCAGGTGGCGAGGACCGAGGCCGAAGCGGCGAAAACGGCCAACCTCAACAATCAGATGAATGCTGCCATGGCCAAGCTCCAAGTGGTTGTCGAGCTGGAACAAAAAGCCAACGAAGAGAAGAAAGTTCTGTTGGAGGAGATGGCGGAGCGGCTGCGGGAAACTTTTCAGGCGCTCTCGGCGGAAGCGCTGAAGAGCAACAACCAGGCCTTCCTGCAACTGGCCAACGCTACGCTGGAGAAATTTCAGAGCGAAGCCAAAGGAGACTTGGAGAAGCGGCAACAAGCCGTGGCCGATCTGGTGGCTCCAATTGGTGAATCCCTCAAGAGAGTAGATGAACAAATTGATCAGATGGAGCGCGTGAGGGACCGAGCTTATGGCGATCTGACTGCCCAGGTTCGATCATTGATTGAAACCCAGGAAAAATTGCAAAGCGAGACCGGGAACCTGGTAAAGGCGCTCCGCACGCCAACGGTCCGTGGCCGCTGGGGAGAAATTCAGCTCAAGCGAGTGGTTGAGATTGCCGGGATGCTGCCCTACTGCGATTTCGTGGAGCAGGAGACGGTTCACACGAGCAACGGGCGGCTCCGTCCTGACCTGATCGTGCGCCTGCCCGGGGGCAAGAACGTGGTGGTGGATGCCAAAACGCCACTGATGGCCTATCTGGATGCCGTCGAAAGCGTCGATGACGATGTCCGGCGGCAGAAGCTGATGGATCACGCGAGCCAGGTGCGGACGCACATGGCGCAATTGAGTTCCAAGTCATATCAAGAACAATTTGATCCCACACCGGAATTCGTGGTGATGTTCCTTCCCGGTGAGACGTTCTTCAGCGCGGCGTTGGAACAAGAGCCCGGCCTCATTGAGCGGGGCGTGACGCAGAAAGTGATTCCTGCTTCTCCCACAACGCTCATTGCTTTGCTGAAGGCCGTGGCTTACGGATGGAACCAGGAGAAACTGGCGCGAAATGCGAAAGAAATCAGCATACTCGGCAAGGAACTTTATGAACGCCTGCGGAGCCTGGGGGCTCACGTTGAAAATGTGGGCAAAGGGCTGGACCGCGCCGTGGAATCTTACAACAAGGCTGTGGGATCGCTGGAGAGCCGGGTGATGGTTTCCGCGCGGAAATTTGCCGAACTGGGCGCGCCGGTGGCGGAAGAACTTGCGGAGCTGAACCCCATTGAGACCACAACGCGCAATCTCACGCTGGATTTTCAGGATCCCGAGGTTCCCGAGATGGGATCGAATCGCGAAGCAACAGAAGAAGAGAAATCTGACTCCGGTACGAATTCCTTGGCGCTGGGCAAGGCCGGGGATTGATGGAAGTGCCGCGACAAACATCTATGCAAAAAACTCAGGGGACGCTTGCGCGTCCCCTTTGGGTTTTTTGATTCGGCTGAAGAGCTGTTACTTTTTCTTTGTGCTCTTCTTCTTTGCCTTTTTCTTAGTTGCCATGTTTCTATTCTCCCTTTCCATTTTTCATGGATGTGCGGTCTTAAGTAAAAAACCGCAATTGATGATTGTATAGAGTGATTGAAAATCTAAGTCAAGAAAAAAATTGATGTCATTCTTGATTGCCCTTGATATGGGAGACGAAAATTTGCGCTCAATGCATCTTGAGCAAACCTGATCGCGTGATAAAAAAGAGCAGGATGCCCTGCGCGCAATCAAAAATGGCGTGGCCAAACATGGCGGAGCGGAGATTTTTGCGCCAGAGTGTGAGCGCGCTGAACATCAGGCCAAAAATAAATATGAGCACCATGCGCCGAATACCTTCGTAACCGTGTCCTCCTCCGAAGACAAGAGCGGATGCGACGACCCCGATATACATCTTGCCGCTGAAAGTTGCGATCTGCTGCTGGAGATAACCGCGAAAGATGAGTTCTTCAACAAATCCGGCGGTGGCGCTCAACAAAATAAAAACCACCAGCGCGCCCCAACTGTGAGGAGCGAGCATGGAGGCGAGCTTCTTGGTGTCTTCCACCTGGTTAGGCTTGGCCAATCCCAAGCCAAAGCTCAATGCCCCGAGAATAAAGTAGGAAACCACCGCGAAGCCGAAGCCAATGACGAAGTCGAGAATAAAATCTTCGGGTGAGTTCCATCTTCCTCCAATCAACTCGCGAATCCCCGTGCGGTTGATCCGCAAGCCCACCCACAGGATGGCGAGGAGCACAAGTTCCAGCCCGATGGAAGTGATATACGACGCGTACTTCTCCGCGCCAGATACGGCATGAGAGCCGCCCATGACCTTACTGGCAACACGTGCGGTAAAAAATGAATTGCCCAGCATGATCACAATGATGAGCACGGTGTGCCAGATGGGCGCGAGAAGCTTTTTGGATGGTGGTTCAATAGCCGGCGAGACGAAATCGGGCTGTCCTGCAGCCGGATCAAAGCCCGCAAAGGGCTGCGGTTCATTTTCCATATAAGTTTGTGGCGCACTTTTGCGCTGCCCCTCATCTTATAATGAAAGGTTTGGAATCGCACTAAGGAGAACTTATGGAAGACGTGGTCATCATCAGCGCAGTGCGCACGCCGATTGCGAAGTTTCAGGGAGCGCTGGAGGGCTTCTCAGCCCCGCAACTCGGCGCGATTGCGGTGCGAGAGGTGGTTGCCCGGGCCAA
>DATFDA010000303.1:0-5283 GCA_035252525.1 Candidatus Angelobacter sp.
CCGTGCCGAAGCCCTGCTGGTCAGGAGCAGGATGTGGAGTGGGAGCAGAGGAGCGCCGTGCCCGACTATCACTTTCCAGAAGAATCATTTGCACAAGCCTGTTCAGCGAGGATTCACCAGCCAAAGGATGAATCATAAAAAACCAGCGCACAAGGCCTGCAAGCGTGAGCGCAAGCGCCAGAGTGGTGGAGAGCAGAAGTTTCCATTTTCCGGTCCGCACAGTGCTGCGATGCCTTACCGCTCCACCAACTGAGGCATGCCAGGAGAAAACCAGTGTGGCCAGCCCAAGGCAGGCGGCCATCATGAATCGTTCCTGCAAAACATAGGCCAGCACAGCGGTCTGCATTAGAAAAGCAGCAGTAATGAAAGGCGCGATCTGCTTCAGCAGGGCTGGGGGTCTGGATATCTGGAACATTTCCGGGCCAGCAGAAACAAGCTGCAAGTGTAGTGTGCCAGACAGTTGGGAGATCCGTGCCAACTCCGCCGCACTCTCATGCAGCCACCACATAAGGCTGGCGGTACCGGTCAAGGCCACAAGTATGAGGACCATGGCCCATGGGGAGCGCTGAAAAGAAAGGATCACAAGCGGAGGGAACAAAACTGCAATTGCAGCCGTCTCACGTGTCACCCGTGCCCTATTCAGACCCATTAAAACTGGTGTAACCCAATAGACAAAGCTCGTGACCAGATAGGCCGTCGCCAGCGCAATGAGCACATAGAGAAATGACTCAAGGGCCACAATTCCGAGCCGCCCTGGAAATGACAAGGGGATCATCTCCCAAACGACCCAGGCGGCGGCAGTGAGAGCTGTGACCGGAGGCGCCCACGCAAACGTGGCTCTGTCGGTTGCGGCTTTTTCTGCTGCTCGCATCGCACTGAAAGACACCAACACCAAGTGAATAGTTTCAGTTCAGAAAAACAAGTTTATGCTGTCCGGCCGATGGCGGTCTCATGCGTGGGCTGATACAGGCCAATTTCGCCGCCGCTGGGCAGGCGCAGTGTGGTGGAGCTTCCCCATTCGGCTGTCATCACCTTGGAGCAACTCACCCCTCTTGCCTCAAGTGAGTGCATAACGGCGTCCAGGTCATCACACATCAGATATAGAACAATCCCGAGAAGCTGTCCCTCACCGTGTTGCTGGACGAAGTCTCCGCTGCCGGGATGGACAGCCATCTCTGCTGCAGGCAAACGAAAGATCAGCCAATTGTGACCAAGATCCACAGAGGACCATTTCAAAATGTCGCGGAAGAAAGCGCGGTCAGCGTCCGGGTCTTTGCTGTAGAGAAGGAAATGCGCTCCGTTGATCATGACGGGAGTCTAGAAGATCAGCAGCATCGCGGCAAGAAATCCGGTGCAAAACGCAGGTATGTGAGGCTTACACCTTTACCAGTGCGGCAAGCGTTCTCTTGGTCAAACGGCCAACTTCGTTGAATTCAAAGCCGTACTGGCGCTCATTGGCGGCGCACACAGTGGCTTTCAGCGTGATGGCAGCAGTGGAGCTCGGCAAGGTGAATTGGAGTTCTACTTTATCGCTGATTTCCAGGTCGGCAGGAACGTGCGCGGCAATGCCATGTTCGCTGATGTCGCGGGTGCGGCCGCAGACAAGTTGCTTTTCTCCATCCACGCGCCGCCAGACCTTTAAAACAATATCAATCCGGGCGCGGGGCGAACGGCGCAGATTGCGGTGCCAGTTGGCGGAGATGGTTTGATTGCGAACGTTTGACGACATCATTGGCAGACCTCCAGGGAGTTGCAAGAGGGTGCTTTTTAAGGCTGTACAGGAAAATTGTGGCACCGCAACAGCGGCGCACAAAATTACCTCCGTAACCGGGGCGACTTGAAGTTGCAGGCCGCGAACCCGAACACGAGGCACTGCCGGTAAGAGTAAAATGGCCTGCGCAGAAAGGGATCGATTGATGGCTACGCGCAACAACGGAAAGATCTGCTATATCGAAATGCCGGCCAAAGACATTGCTGCGTCCTCAAAGTTCTACCAGCAGGTTTTCAACTGGAATGTCCGGACCCGGGGCAACGGCAGCGTGGCCTTTGACGATACCACAGGCCAGGTGAGCGGCTCCTGGGTGCTGAATCGCCCGCCACTGGATCAACCAGGACTGCTGGTTTACCTGATGGTGGATGACATTCAGGCCACGATTGACCTGATCAAGAAGAACGGCGGCGAAATCGTGCAGCCGGTGGGGGGTGATCATCCGGAAATCACGGCCAGGTTTCGCGATCCGGGCGGCAATGTAATTGGCTTATATCAGGAGCGGGGATAAACACTTCTTCCTAAAGGCAAACCGTCTTGCCGTTCTCCAGGCTGCGCTATCACGCAGTTATGTTCCACCTTCCAAGGTGTTATCCTGACGCCAACTCAGGGAAAATGACGAAGGTGTTTGCCTTAACACATTCGTCTTGGACGGTACTAAGATTGTAAGCCAAAACAGGAATTTAATGACTGAATCGGAACTTTTTCTAAGGTAGTTGCTTGACAAATATAGCAAAATGGCTTCAGAGTACCAAGGAACTGCTTCTCCGGTTTTAGCTGCAGCGACGGCCTAACAGCTAGGACCTTCAAACACCCGTCAGAAATCACACGCTACAAGTGTGTCTGGAGTGCGTCTGTGAACTACCGAATGATGTCCCCTGCCCGCTTCTGGGTCGTGTTTTTCATTTTCGTCGTTACCATTGTTCTTGCGTCAACTTTCAAAACTGTCAGCGCAGCGCCGCCTCAGGCGCAGAGTGTCCCGCAAAACGGACCGCGGATCTGGCTCAGCCCAAGCCATCCGGTTCCGGCAAAGCATGAGGCAGCCAGCGCGACCGCTACGGCAGGGCAGAGTTCGGCCGCAAACGGGGTCGCACTTGCCGCAGGAGATTTTGACGGCGATGGAATCCCGGACCTTGTCATGGGCTTTCGCAGTGGAGCGGGCGGGCTGTTGCTGCTCCGCCGAGGGAATCTGGATGCTTTCGCACCCCAGAGCCTTGAATCATTGCATGCTATTGGACGCGGCGATTTTCCCGCGCCTTTCAAGGCCGCGAGCGCCAGCCTGGCACTGCCGGTTAGCCCGGACTTCATTGCCACAGGCGACTTCAGCGGCAACGGCCATCTGGATGTGGCAATAGCGGCCCGCGGCGGCAGCGCGATTTATGTTCTGGCCGGAGACGGCAAAGGAAAGCTGGGGACCCCGAAGCAGATCAGCCTGACAGGGAAAGTGACGGCGATGAGTGCCGGCGCAATCGGCCCTATGCACACTTCCACGCTTCTGGTGGGATTGTCCGACCCGACCAAGGGAATCTCTCTCGACCTCTATGCCAAGGCTGAACAAGGTTTGGCAAAACAAACCAGCTTCCCGCTGAGCGCTCCGGCGTCAAATATTGTCTTCGGCGATTTTGGGGAAGCCGGCCCTGACGCGGCTTTTCTGAGCGGCGGCGATGTTGTTGTCCTGCATTCCGGTACCATGCAGCTTGAACAGCTTTCCCTGCCGGTTTCAGCCACCGCGATGGCGCTGGGATCGTTCATTTACGATCGCAATCCCCACATCCAGCTTGCGTTGCTGACTTCTGACGGCGCCATTCACATTGCGGCTCACAACGAATTTGATCCGCACGCTTTGAGCACGGAGGAGATGCGGACTATACGACAGGCCAGCCGGAGAGGCGAAGCGCACCCGCTGATTCCGAGGCGCTCGGTCGCAGCCAATGGATGGAAGATCGTGGAATCCATTCCTGGAGCAGCGCCCTTCAGCGGCGGCCGGCAACCCGTGCTCTTCCGCACGCGGATTACCGACCACGGCAGCGACGACGTAATGATCTTGAGCAGCAGGCAGATGACTGTGATCTCTCATCCGGATCCCGCGCCAGATGCACCAAGCTTTGATCCCGCCCAGATTTTGAGCCGTCCTTATGACGGATCTCCGGTGGCCGCATTGCCCATGCGAACCAATATTGATGGCCGTCCCGGCGTGGTGGCGCTGCATTCCGGCAGCATGACCCCCATGGTAATGATGCCGCTGCCTGATCCAACTTTTTTTCCCAACCGCTTCGATGATCCCGTCCCAACGTCGCCCATAGCGAATGCTTGCAACAATGTCAGCAACGCGGATACATCTTCCTCCTGCAGTTTGCGCGAAGCAGTGCTGAGAGCCAATGCAACTTCCGGAACAGACACCATCCAGCTCGCTGCCGGAACTTACACGCTCACTCTTCCAAAAGTTACCAATGACTTTACCGGCAATCATGGCGCGCTGTACGTGAACGATTCGGTGAACATCGTGGGAGCGGGGCAGAATTCAACCATCGTTCAAGCCGGAACAAGCAATGCGACCGGCGTGGATATGGTGATGGCGGTGAATGAAGACATCAACCCCATCACCAACGCCACGGCCAGCATTTCCAACTTGACCTTGAAATTCGGACACAATCGCGGCACCCATGGAAACGACGGCGACGGCGGCTGCATGGAGTTTGATACCGGTTCCAGCGGCAACGCCAATCTCACGCTGACCAATGTAACGCTGGATTCATGCAGCACAACGCAGGGCAACGGAGGCGGAATAGCCATCTTCAATTTCACTGCGCCCAATAACGGCCTGGTTACATTCACCAACAGCATTATCCAGAACAATTCAGCGGTGGATACCACCGCCGGCGTGGCGGCCACCGCCGGAGGAATCTGGGTCAGCCAGGACGCCCGAATGTCCATGACCAACAGCCAGGTACTGAATAACAGTGCAACCCAGGTCAGTGGCGATAACTCTGTGGCCGGTGAAGGCGGCGGCATCACTCTCACCAACAACACCCCCAATTCGCGCCAGACTGCGATCCATGGCAGCACGATTTCCGGCAATCACGCAGGTGGAAACGGCGGAGGAATCCACAACGAATCGAATTTGTTGATCGACCAGAGTTCCATTATCAGCAATAACAGCGCCGGCGCTGCGAACCTGCCCAATGCAAAGGATGGAGGCGGACTCTGGACCAACACAGGGTCAAATGGCTGTCCGGGCGCCTGCACGGACGTGACAACGCTGAATAAAGTAACGATTACCGGGAACACGACGACCGGCAACGGCGGAGGAATTGCCATCGGCAACGCCACCGGTGCGGGCAACGTGACTATGACTTTCAGCCGCCTGGCGGGAAATTCGGCGCCGGTGGGAAAGAATCTCAGCAACAACAGCGCTAGTGTTTCTGCCGCTGACAATTGGTGGGGAACCAATACTCCCGGGTCTACCATTTCAACGGTGGGCACGGGCAGCACGACCTTTGATCCATTCATCGAGT
>DATFDA010000304.1:0-3151 GCA_035252525.1 Candidatus Angelobacter sp.
TAGCGGTGTCCTTTGGAAAATCGAAAGATGTGGAGAAGAGCACGCAATGGTATTCGGTGTTCGCCTCAGGGCCGGGAATTTTTGGCATCGGCAGCAAGGTGCATGGATATGACATCACCAAACCTGAGTACACCAATGGAGGGGTCAACCATTTTGGTTCGCCGTTCAATTTCCCGGAAGAGTTTGTCAGTGTCTATCGGCTGCATCCCCTAGTCCCCGACCTCTTGGAATATCGGGACCTGAAGACTCCGAACAAGATCGCGGCCAAAATACCAGTGATCAGCACCTTCGAGGGGCGTGCTACTGACTTCATGCACACGCGCGGAATGGGCAACTGGGCCGTGACCCTGGGACGGCAGAGACTGGGTCTGCTGGAACTGCACAACTCGCCGATGTTCCTGCAGAACATCAAGATTCCGCGCCTGGATACCCCGACAGGAAAGATTGACGTGCTGGCGCTGGACATCATTCGTGATCGCGAGCACGGCGTGCCGCGCTTCAACGAGTTCCGACGCCAGTATGGCTTGCGCCAGTTCACCAGCTTTGATGACTATGTTGACCACTCCCTGCCTGAGAACGACCCGAAACGCCGCGAGCAGGAAGAGACCGTAAAGACTATGCGAGAACTTTACGGACAGCATGTTTGCGACGGGTCGAAAGTCATTACGGATGCGCAACTCAATCCGGACAAAACGCCCATCAACGACTGCCTGGGGCATCCCAACCGAAGCCTGGTGGACAATGTGGAAGACGTGGATACAGTTGTGGGGTATTTGGCTGAGCCCACCAGGCCACACGGCTTTGCTATCTCTGAGACGCAGTTTGTTGTTTTCATCCTGAACGCATCGCGGCGGCTCTTTAGTGACCGCTTCTTTACTTCTTCCTTCCGGCCCGAGTTCTACAGCACTCTTGGCATCAACTGGGTCAACAATAACGGCCCCGGCCCGGTGATGCTGGAAGCGGGAACGCCCAACGGGCACAAACAGCCAGTCTCTCCGCTGAAGCGCGTCCTGTTGCGAAACATTCCGGAATTGCAGCCTGAGCTGGCAAACGTGGTGAACGCATTTGATCCGTGGGCGCGTGACCGCGGGCAATATTACAGCCTGCAATGGAAGCCGCGTCCAGGAGCGGAAACCGACGAAGCATTTCAGCAGACACAGGCAGGGAGTTCTTCACCGAAGCATTAGCCGGCTGCCAGGCAATTACGCAGGCTCTCGCAATTGTGGCGGTTTTACGCCGGGAGGAAGTTGGAGTGTCTGGCTCACTTCCAACTCGCTGACCCGGAGGCGTCCTACGGAAAGCTCGCCAAGTTGGAGCGATGCGAAGGCAGCTTTTTCGACAGCGAGCCTGCGAATTGCCAAGCGGCTGACGGCCAATGCACCAATGGCCAATGCGCCGACCGCAAACGCGCCTACAGCAAAAGCTCCGGCTGCGGTTGCTCCGATTGCCACTGCAGAAATCTTGTAGTTACGTTGTTTTCTCATAATCTCACCCGAACAGAGGTCCCTTCTCGCGTGTTTCCCAAACTTTGATTTTAGCGGGATTTCAGTGGCGCCGAATCTACTCGGATCTTCCTTAAACGAATAGGCGGTCCCGCACACCTTAATGTCGGGCGCCAAAATTCTCTTGACATGCAAATTAGTTTGTAATACAAACTAATTTGCAAGGAGCAGGACAATGAAGACCGAAGTCGAACGTTTGCAGTTTCTGACCAGGAACTACGCCCTTTTACAGGGATATCCCATTGGAATGGCTGGCGTGCTTTATGTCTCGCTCGGCGCTGCTGAGATGGTCTGGAAAGAGCCAGCGGTAATCCTGGTCCACGGCTGGCTATTCCCTGTCACATTGGTGGTTCTAATCTTTGCTGTTTTAGCCGCTCAACGCCATTATCAGCGGAAGTATGGAGTAGTAAAGTCGCCGATGGAGTCACGGCGGGCGATTTGGTTAGCTGTGTTCATTGCGATTTATTTCGTCCTGGTTCAGTTGGGAGGACCTGATTTCAAGCATTTGAAAGTCGCGTTGGATCCAACCTTAGTAAACGGCGGGCTCATCCTGTTTCTCGGCGGCCTTCTTCCTGGATTTCCGTGGCGGCACTACCTGCCAATAGGACTCGCGCTGGCCGCAGTTGGTTTCCTTCCCGCTTTCCACGTCATGACCGTTCAGCAGTTCTGGCATGGCTGGAGTTTTATCGCCCCAGGAATTGCATTCCTGTTGTGCGGAGTGATAGATCGCCTGATCTTCCTGCACATGCTGCCAGCGGCGCAAGCTGAGGAAGTCCATGCTTAACCTGCAACAGCAGATTGATGATCTGGATCGTGTCGTCCACGAGCCGGCGAGACTGGCGATCCTGACTGTACTCTCTTCCTGCGAAGAAGCGGACTTTACTTTCCTTCTGCGAGTGACTGGTTTAACCAATGGAAATTTGTCAACGCACCTGACGAAACTTGAAGGCGCCGGGCTGGTCAGAATTCACAAGGGATTTTCAGGCAAACGACCGCAGACAATGGTGTCACTCACGGCGAATGGGAGGGAGCAGATCAGGCAGCACTGGCGGCGGCTGGAAAAATTGCGTGAAGCTGCCGGCAAGGCGGGGCCAAGGGAACAGTAGTTTTGGCCGGTGCATCACGCCATCAGCAAAAAGGGCTGCAGAGAATCACCAGAATCACATCAACGGAGCAGGATTGCTCCCAGCAATGGCAAAAGCAACCCTGAATCGTGATGCCTACGTCTTTGTTGCTGGTGGACGACTATCGGAGGTGCAGGAAAGGTAGTTGGCGGCGGAGCTAAATATTTCGAATTAAATTCCTGCTGCGCTGCCGTTAATTTGATTTCGCTGCGCAAAACCATCTCAATGCGCGTGCCCAGCGGCAGATCAATGTCATCGCCCCGATGGAGCAGCACGGCGCCCAGCCCCAAGCCTGCTCCCAATCCCGCGCCAACATATGTGCCAATGCCAAGACGGCTGACCGAGCCAACAACACCTCCGGTCACGGCTCCGCCCGCACCGGGAATAAGAACCTTCTCCGGCTGGTCCACGGTCTGAAGCGCGCCGTCGCCGGGGCGCGCACGCGTGGTTTTGGAACCGGGAATACTCTGCAGTACTGCATCCATGGGCTCCACATGGTTGTTGGGAAAGATAATACTGGTGAAG
>DATFDA010000305.1:0-6129 GCA_035252525.1 Candidatus Angelobacter sp.
AGAAAGCTGAGGCCGATGGTCCAGTTGTCAGGGAATGCCGTAGCTTCCTGGCCTGCCCACTGTGGATTCATTGGATCCGTGGACGCCAGCACCGGCAAATACCCGGGGCCGGGCTGCCCCTCCACAGGTTCTAACAGCAGCTTAGCCGGATCGTTTGGATCGCGCTTCCCCCGGCGCACTGAAACGGGGTCGTACCCATAAAGCTGTGATGCATCCCACCATGCCGTGTTGTTGTTGCTCATCGTTTTGGGAGCGCGCTCCATATACTGCCGGTTACCGCTGCTAAACGTGCCGGGCGGCGTATCCTGGGCGACATAGCTCTGATCAATCTGATCATCGGGCCTGCACCCCAGTTCTTTCACCTGTTCCGGAGTCAGCGGAGTAAAAACTCCGTTCACAAGCTGGTTCTTGCAACCAACATTCATAAACTTGGAAGCGTTGTGACCTTCCTCCAGATGAGAGAACCAGTCGTGCGTCATGAACTGGATCCAGTACGCAGCCAGCACATTGAAAAACGCCGCTTTCTTGTAATCGCAATTTGCCGCTGGAGAATTGCCGGGAAGCCCAAAACCGTTCTGGCAGGCGTCTGGCGTGGATTGCACTCGCGTGAACAGGCGACGGCTGATCACCTGAGGGTCTGGCTGAAGCAGGCCGAGCCTGTCCCCGTGGCGGTTGCGCGTAAGAACGCTCTGGTTGGATTCAGGGAACGTGCTCTCGAATTCCACGTTGCGCGCAAACAACTGCCCTCGTGAACCCATGGCCGGATTCACAATGTCATTGCAGATTCCATCCACCGTGCGCCAGCGTATGAGGCCGCCCTTGCAGACTTGCGGACCATTTCCTCCCACATCGTTGAAGTTCGGATGGGTTGCAGCCAGCCGCATCTCGGGCCACACCTTGAGGGCCGGCCCGCCAACGCCGTCTCGTCCGGAAACAAATTGCCGGTACGTTCCGCTGTTATCGAAGAGGTTGAACTTGATCAGCTCAATGCGTTGATACTCCAAATCAAGAAGCGCTCCGGTAACGCCGCGCTGGGCCACAGGCTTTGATAGCAGAAGATCAGGAACAGAAGTCGCGTCTCCAGTTCCCCAGTAATTCGACCAGTCCACCCATGGCGTGTTCCTGAATTGCATTGCGCGCGCGCCGCCGCGGCATAGAGCATTGTTCTCAGAAACTTTTCCTTCAAAGCGCAGGTCGCGCGTCTCGGCTATCTTACGCACACCCGCCAGGACTGCCTTGTTGCATGCCGCAAGTGCCTCAAACTCCTGCTTCTTCGCCGATTCATTCACCGTTGGTGCCGGCGTAGAGGCGCTGGTGGGCGGCGCTGCCGGAAGAATGCCTGAAGGCCGTGCGTGGCAGCCTGCCAGCAGAAATGATGCAACCATCATCACAGCGCTCGCGCACAGAATTGGGAGTCGCGCCTGACGCGAGCCGGAAGCGAACGTATTTTGATTTTTCATATCAGTCACCCGCTACCTTCCGTCGAAGTCGTGGTGCCGGCGAAACGTCGCCGGAATCTTACGAATTTTGTTGCTGTAGTATCGTGCTGTTCCGCGGAAAAGCGTTACAGATTTTTGGGCATTTTTCCGTGTACAAGGTGACAAACCAGAGTCCGGAATCGGTACACCGCCCAATGGCTACGCTCGTATTAAGGTCTATCAGAATACAGGGTAGCGATGAGGCCTTAGGGAACTGAGAATGCTTTCATTCAACCAACAGAGGTTTGCGCATGCACAGCAGAAGCAGGAGAATGGAGGAATCAATACACAAGGTATAAAGGAGGCGAACATGAGAACGATGCTGAAAGTAACGATTCCCGTGGAATCGGGAAATGAGCGCATCAGCGACGGCACGCTTCCCAAAGCCATGGAAACTATTCTTGGCGAACTGGAGCCTGAAGCTTCATACTTTTTCACCAATAACGGCGAACGTTGCATGTTCATCGTCTTTGACATGGAAGACCCATCAGAAATTCCCTCTGTAGCTGAGCCTTTTTTCATGGCTTTCAATGCCCGGGTGGAATTTCAGCCTGTCATGAATCTGCAGGATCTGCAGAAGGCGCTTTCCGGCATCGACACTACGGTCAAGAAATATCACTCGATGCCGAAACCGAGAGCGGCGTAAGCCAGGAAATTCAAACCCACAAGCCCTCTTCGCACGAGCCTCTCGCGAGAGGGCTTTTTGCTTTGGCCAGATGGAAAGCCGATCTCCCGGTGACTCCTTCAAAAACTCGATAGATGCTGGACTGACGCAGAGACACAATTTTGTTATTGCCGCACGAATGCGCAATTCAGGCGGCTATTCATATCGCAGCGCCACCATCGGATCCACTTTTGATGCGCGCCACGCGGGAACATAGCAGGCAAGCAGCGAGACCGCAGCGACAATAAGAATGACTGCCGCAAATGTGAGAGCGTCCGTCGGTTTAACGCCGAATAGCACATTGCTCAAAGCAGCAATGAATCGGCCGGTGAGCAATGAAAGCGCTACTCCCGCCGCTAAACCAATCCCGGTGAGTTGCAGCCCTGATTTCAGCACCATCCCCACAACATTGCTCCGGCTTGCGCCCAGCGTGATGCGCACGCCAATTTCGTGCGTGCGCTGGGCCACGGCATAAGAAACAACACCGTAGAGTCCAATTGCTGTCAGGACAAGGGCCAGCCCGGCGAAGCCTTCCAGCAGCATGGCCTGGAACCGGGGCGTGGTAAGTGTCGCCGCCAGATATTCGTCCATGGTCTTGATGTCGTAGAGCGGCAAGTCAGGGTCCATGGAGGAAACCACGCCGCGCACTGCTGAGGTCACGCCGTGCGGGTCAACACTGGTGCGCAGGCACACAGCCATGGATCCAAAGTTGAGCTGTGTATCAGGAATGTAGTATTCAGGACGGTCTTCCACATCCAGCCGGCGGCTTTTTACGTTCCCCACAACGCCCACGATTTCTCGCGGCTGCGGCTCACCATGGTTGGACGCTCCCGGCGTGATGTGCTTCCCTAATACATTTTCATTGGGGAAGAAACGTTGAGCGAAAGCCTGGTTCACAATCACAACGCCCGGAGCCTTGTCATCGTCCCTTTGCGTGAAATCCCGTCCGGCAATCATGGGTATGCTCAAGGTATGGAAATAATTTGGGGTAATGACCTTGATATCGGCGGAAGGCTCGTCTGACTTTGGTACCGGTCGCCCCTCGATTTCAAACGTGATGATCGAGTTGTTCCCGCTGAGCGGAAGCCCTGCCACCGCCGCCACTGATGTAACTCCCGGAAGAGACTGCAACCGCTGCAGGAGCTGCGTATAAAACTCAATTTGCTGCCGCTCGTTATATTTTTTCTCAGGAAGATCGAAATTGATGGTCAGCACGTTGTGAGTGTCCATTCCAGGATCAACCGACAAAATGCGATGGAAGCTCCGCAACAGCAACCCAGCGGTGACCAGCAATGTCAGGCCAAGCGTGGTTTCCACAATCACCAGGGCTCCGCGCAGCCGCTGGTGAGTGCTCCCGGCAGTGGTTCCACGGCCTTCTTTCATGAACTCGGTCAGGTTAGGGCTGGAAGCGCGTAAAGCGGGCACCAGTCCAAACACAACGCTTGTCAAAACTACAATGCCTGCAGTAAAGACGAGCACTCTCCCATCAAGGCCCGCGCTTTCAATGCGGCGCATGTTCTGCGCATTCAGGCTGATAAAAACTTTCAGGGCCCACACGGCAAGAGGAATGCCCAAAAGAGCTCCTCCAATTCCCAGGACAAGGCTTTCCGTCAGCATCTGCCGGACCACGCGCATACGGCGGGCGCCTAGAGCTGCTCGCACCGCAATTTCACGGTTTCGCTTGCTGGCGCGCACCAAAAGAAGATTGGCTACGTTCACACAGGCGATCAGCAACACCACAACCACGGAGATCAGCAGGATCATGAGCTGCGTGCGATTATTGCCCACCAGGTGCTCAAGTTCCGCCGTAACAATGGCAACGGGAAACTTCTTGTTGGTATCAGGATATTGCGCGGCCAGATTGCGCGTGATCAGGTTCATCTCTTCACGCGCGCTCTCCAGTGTCACTCCCGGCTTCAGCCTGGCGACGGCTTGCAAAAAATGGGCGCCCCGTTGCGCCGTGATTGGCTGCTCCTTGGGATCGGTGGTTTCCGCCTCGGGAGCATATGTGCGCCAGAGTTGTGGCGGGTCGCTTTCCATGGGAAAAACATAGCCTGCCGGCATCACGCCAACTACTGTATAGCTCTGCTTGTCCATCGCGATTGACCGGCCCACAATGCCGCGGTCTCCGTGAAAAGCGGATTCCCAGAGCTGGTGGCTCAACACCACCACGCGCGTACCCGGTTTCTCTTCCTCGCGAGTAAACCCGCGTCCAAGAAACGGCTGTTGGCCCACAACATTGAAGAAGTCGCCCGAAACGGTCACACCGGAGATATGCAGTGGCTGTTCCAGGCCTGTGAGCGTAAAGCTGTCCCCGTGATAAGACGCAATACCGCTGAAAGATTTCGCGTTCGACCGCCAGTCAAGAAAATCAGGATAAGAAATGGCAAACGGTCGGGCGACGTCCTTCTGATTGGAAAAACCTGAAGTCACATAGAGAAGGCGGTCCGGCTCGGGAAACGGCAGAGGTTTGAGGAGCACTGCGTTAATGATGCTGAAGATCGCCGTGTTGGCTCCAATCCCCAGCGCCAGCGTAACAATGGCAATTACTGTGAAGCCGGGCGATTTGCGCAACATGCGCAGAGCAAAACGGAAATCCTGAATGATTGCAGTCACACGTCACCAACAGCCGTTAGCAATTGGCACTTAGCCATTAGCCCCAGCTAAAGCCAATTAACCCAGCTTGGAATGGGCCGTACGCACATCATTTTGGCCAGTGCATAAGGCCGAAATAGGAATTCATGAGCCGCAATAACACTTGCCGTGCCACTGAGCACACGATTCAGGGCAAACCTATCCGAAGGCTTTGAGTTTCCCAAAGCAATTTCAGCTTTAGCTGGAGCTAATGGCTAATTGCTGGTTTACACCATCTCTGCCTGGCGTGCCGCTTCAGTCTCTTCCACCACTTTGCCGTCGAACAGATGGACGGTGCGCTCTGCATGTTTGGCGAAACGTGCATCGTGGGTGACCATGCAGATGGTTGCGCCTTCACGGTGCAACTGCTGCAACAACTCCATCACGGCTTCGCCATTGCGAGAGTCCAGGTTTCCAGTAGGCTCGTCAGCCAGCAGGATGGAAGGTGATCCGCCCAGAGCGCGGGCCACAGCAACGCGCTGCTGTTGACCGCCTGAGAGCTGTGATGGGTAATGCCGCATGCGATGCGCCATGCCCACTTTCTCCAGCGACTCCTGCACCCGCTTCTTGCGCTCAGCAGAAGACATGGAGCGATAAGTCAGCGGCAGTTCCACGTTTTCATAAACCGTGAGATCGCCAATCAGGTTGAAGCTTTGGAAGATAAAGCCGATCTCCTGGTTACGAATCCGTGCGCGGTCAGAGAAGTCGAGGCCCTGGACTGCTTTGCTATTGAGCGTATAAGACCCGTCGGTAGGTGAGTCCAGTAGCCCGATGATTGAGAGCAGCGTGGATTTTCCGCATCCGGAGGGACCGGCAATGGCAACATATTCGCCCTTGTTGATATCCAGATGAATTCCGGACAGCGCATGTGTCTCCACTTCGTCTGTGTAGAAAACCTTGGTTACATTTTCCAGTCTGATCAGGGTTTGTCCGCTGCTTGCCACGCTTTTCTCTCCTTAAAAATTGCAAAGCTATTTTATTCCTGTTCTGCTGCTTTCAACCAACTATCGATCCAGCCGGATATGATCATTGGAATCCCAGCGACTCATGTCACTCAGGATCACCTGGTCGCCTTCTTTCAGCCCGCCAAGAATTTCAATGGTGTTGACTGAACTGCGGCCCAACTCAACTTTCACCCGGGTTGCCGATTTCCCATCCGGATCGATCTTGAACATGCTCACCGTGCTCTTTTCCTGTCCAAAAGCCGGCCTGCCGACATAAAGCACATCATTCAACCGTTCCAGCGTAATGGTGCCATCCACGCTCAGGTCCGGCCGCGCCCATTTCGGCAGCGCTTCATCAAACTTCACGTCAACGGTTACCGTTCCGTTTTGCACGGCGGGGTCAATGCGG
>DATFDA010000306.1:0-6245 GCA_035252525.1 Candidatus Angelobacter sp.
TCTGCGGCTCCAAGTAAAATACCAGCGGGATCCAGAGCCACTATAGTTTTCTGAAGAGCGCAAGATTGCCGGGTTGAACGCTGAAGACTCCGTGCCACAAAATGGGAAAGAGTGGTGAAGGCTCCGAAATCAAGCCCATCAGCGGCGAATACCCACACTGCATGTAACGAAGATCGCGTTGCTTTCACTATCTGATTAGAATCGTGTCAGTTTTAACGCCGCTATCGCTCTGCGGTGAATTGTCTTGAGGATGGCCGTGAAAGAAACAGGAATCGCTGGATCTGCCATCGGCGCCATCATTCTGGCGCTGCTGGTGCTTCGTATGCCTGGCAGGGCTCCCGCTTCCAAAAGCGAATCACCGGCATCGACGTCAGCTTCCCGCGCAAATGACAAACAACCGAAAGAGGTGCCGAACGGTCCCTGGCTCGCCTCGCGCAATCACTTTGCAGGAATCAGTCCGCAGTGCGGAGGTCGGGGTTCAGTCGCCGGCCCGCCAGATTCAACGCGGCAAACTTCAGGGGCCGCAAGTGGCTTGGCAGCCGCAGGCCGGCAGCAACTCTGGTGTATTCCCCAGGGTGAGCAGGTCAGGGCGATGATGGCGATTGTGGCCGATCCAGTCCACACGCACATGTCACTGGTCTTTGATCGCTCGCTGGAAGCAATCACCCTGGCTGCCGAATCCGCCAACTACGTGATGGACCGCTATTGGCTCCCATGGCAGCCCGTCACGGCCACTTCCCCGGAAGAGTCAAAACAAGATGAAGCCCGCACTGAAGCCGAGCCCGGGCTGTTGATGTACCGCTGGAACGGGCCAGCCAATCAGAGCGGAGAGCCGGGGACGAATGGCGCGACTTTACTTTATGTGTTCCTGGTTTCAGATACGGCCACTGCCGGAATCAACGGCGATCAGTTCAGCCATGCAGTGGACTACATTGACGAAGTCTGCGGCCCGGACCATGCACTGTGCGGCGGCGTCAAAGGCATCAGCATCATGGGGCCTACGTTCTCAGGATCGCTTTACTCCCTGCGCCGGCTCACTGCAACCAGGGCCAAGCAACAGTTCGTCGCTTACAGCGGGACTGTATCGAGCCTTTGCGCGCAGTTCAACCAGCGGCTGCTGAAAAGTGAAAAAATAAACCCCAGCTCGACTGATCCTTACACTCCTGTCGCGGAGTGCAGCACTTCCCCGGACGGATACTCTCAGCTTGCGAATCTGCAGTTCAAATCCACGGTTACTGATACGGAGACGGCAGTTCACCGATTTCTGGACATGCTTAAACAGGACCACCATATCAAGTGCAATGAAGCAGCGCAGGTGGCCATTCTTTCTGAAGCTGCCACCTCTTACGGAAACGCCTCACGCGCAGCCCGGAAAAAACTTGATGAAAGCGAAAAGCCCAGCCAAACAAATGGCAGCCAAAAACAAGCTGCTGCCGGCCAAAATAAGGAAAGACCCTGCTATACAGACTTTTCCTACCCGCGGGAGATCTCCAGTCTTCGCAATGCTTACACGGCCACCGTTAAACCATCTTCCAGTTCGGAAACAACGAATCCTGCATCGCAAAATTATCTTCCCTTTGATTTGGCCGACCTCCAGCCGAACAAGAGTGATGAGCCCCCGGAGTTTTCCAATCGCCAGGGCCCGTTATCCAAGGAAGCCGTTCTCATGGACTTTGCCGATGATTTGCGCCGTGAACATTACAAATACATCGGAATCATTGGAAGCAATGTTCTTGACGTGATGTTTCTGGCCAGCTTTCTGCGTACCGCCTGTCCTGACATTCGTCTTTTTGTTCTCAACCCTGATCTTCTTTTCGAGCGCGACTCTGACAACGCGCCCTACATCGGCACTCTCGCTCTTGGCTCCTATCCCATGTTCGGGCGCAATTTGTTCTGGACAGGCGGGGGAGAAAGATTACCCAGGCTGCCCTTTGCCGACCAGTATGAAGAAAGCATTTTCAATGCCTCTCTCCTCTTGATCAAGAGCATTGTGCCCAACTGGAGCGGCGCTGATCCTTATGAAATGCGCGCTCCCTTCGCCAAACAGTCCGGTGACTCGGAAGACCTTCCGGTCTGGCTGACTGTGGTTGGAACCGGCGGCTTCTGGCCTGTCCAGGTCATTTTTCCCCCTGATTCAGAATCCCCGGATCCACCGCCGATGCTGCATTCTGATTTTTCCGGGGCCTGGAAGGCAGTCATCATCACCTTGAGCGCGGTGGCGTTCCTTGAAGTTTTGGTGTTGCTTTTCGCTTCTCCATTGTCCTCACGGCTCCACGATTTTGCCGTCACTGGGCCCTCCTGCTCACAACGTTTGTTCTTCATCCATGTTGGTTCCGCAAATTTGGCTCTGTGTCTGGCGCTTGCCGCCGCACCCGCGTGGAGATTCGCCTCAGATACTGAAGCAATTCTGCTCTCTATTCTTGCCGCACTGGCCATTGTGGCCCTCTTCCTTACCTGCGTGCGGCTGCAGCGGTTGTGCCGGCACAAACACGCGGGCAAGCCGTCTCCTCCCAGGATTCTCGGGCTTGATGCTCTTTACATGGCTATATGGATTTTCGCTGTGCTGGGAGCCTATATATGGGACCGCCTGCTGTATGCCAACCCGAATAATTACGGGTTCTTTTTCGCCTATCGCACCACCCACCTTGCTACGGGAGTCTCGCCATTAACCCCCATGCTCCCGCTGGGCTTGTGCATGTACATCTGGTGCATCTTCGAAATCTGGCGCCTGCGCTTCAATGATTCCATGCGTCCCAGGCTCGCGACTGAAACTGGCTGTCCAGGCGCCGAAACGGAACGCCTGATCGCCGCTGCGGTCAAAAATTATTTCCTCGACCCCAAATATCGGGCCGCGTTCTTCGTGTTTTTGGGTGCATGGCTGCTCACCTTGAATCCTGCTAACCCCTTTGTGCTTTTTGAACACCCGGAATTCGGGTATCTGTACGAGACCTGGTTTGCTCTGGTTGTCTGCCTCATGCTGGCCAGCGGCTTGCGTTTGGCGCAGATTTGGGGACAGGTAGGGAAACTTTTGCGCGAGCTGGAACGGTCGCCCGTCCGCCAGGCGTTTAGCCGGCTCAAGGGTGAAAGCTGGTCGCCTATCTGGCAATCCGGCGGGCAGGAAGACGAGTGGACCAATCTTTCCCGCTCCTTCGAGGTGCTGAATCAGATCAGGATATGCGATGGCTCTCTGGACGCGGATCTGGCAAAGACAATCAATGATGCTGAACAGGCGCGGAAGCAAATCCACGAACTTTTCTATCTTGCCGGCGGAAAGAAAGGTTCCACCACCACTTCGCTTCCGCCGGGCCAATTACCAAAAAGCGGTGAAGAACTGGTCCGCGGAATGCAGGAGAAATTCACCCAAATTCAAGTGCTTTTGGCCACGGTACTCAACCATGCTTTACGGGTTCTCCAGCAATACTGGAATAGCCATATCCCGGATGAAGATGACTCTGCTGAGAAGGAGAATGATAAGCCGGCAAAAACGGCAGCGAAGGATGACAGGGGCGCACAACTGGCTCGGCTGCTCGAAGGATATGTTGCGATCCGTTACATGGCTTTTATCCGCGCCGTCCTCAGCCACGTAAAGCTGTTGCTCATTTTTCTGGCTATTTCTTTCAGCTTGATGCTGATTTCCTTGAACGTCTATTCCTTTGAGCCTCACCAGTCTCTTATCTGGTCTTTTACGGCCATTTTCGCGGTAATCGGAGTAACTGCTTTGGCCGTTCTGATGGAAGCGCACCGCAATGAGATATTGAGCCGCATTTCCGGCACCAAGCCAAATCAATTGGGTGTTTCTTTCTATGTAAGGATTGCGTCCCTTGGAGCTGCGCCGCTATTCACTCTGCTCGCCACTCATTTTCCTTCGATTGGCCGCTTTCTGGTTTCATTCTTTCAACCGGGATTGGAAGCGCTGAAATAGGCGCATTACGGTCTGGGCTCCTGCTCTGCCGGGGCCTCCGTGGTGAAAACCAGGTCGCCATTGGCCATTCGCTCGATCCCCGGTGCGTACTCGCCCAGCAATCTGCGGTTCCACCAAGCTCCGGTTCGGTGTTTCTCATCCAGAGTGGTGAACCAGTATTGCCAGACGACCACACGGATCTTCTGTGGCGGCGCTGACGCAAACGGGTCACTGGCAAAAAGGGCCAACACGTCCGGTTCATTGCGCAAGAGCTGCTCTTCTGTGCGAACCACCCATTTGTTGTTACGCCAGTCCTCCAGCGATGCGAACCACAAGTTCCACTCGAATCTCGGCTGGTAAGGAGCATATATTCCCGGCGCTTTGTATGGGTCTTGCGGCTTGTAGCGGAAAGGATACGGTGTCCAGGTTTTGCCGTCATTGCTGCCCTGGAATTCAATCTCATAGCGCTGATGCGTCATCACCGCAAACAACCCATAGCGATTGGCGATCCGGAAGGGCTCCAGCAGGCGTGCAGGACTTTCTGGAAATGGATTGCCAATAGGCAGAACCGAGAGCATGCCAATCGTGGTCACGTAGAAAACCAGGATCAGGCACCACGCTGCCAGGATTGCTCCAGTCAGCCTGAGCCAGCGCATTGGAGCAAAACGAACGAACGACTTTTGGTCCACCGGCTCAGATTGCGGGACAGGCGCATGATCCAGATATACTTGCCAGCGCTGGGGAATGAAAGCGCGCAAGAGCTTGTCATCCAGCAGGAGGAAGCCCAGGCACAGTACAAGATAGTTCAGGAAGGTGTAGTTTGCAGTGATGATGATGCCAATCTGAAACGGAGTGAGAATGCAGAAGCAGACAATCTTCCATCGCCGGGGCAGGAACAACATGAACACCAGGCCAAGCTCGGCAACCAGCGTCAAAAGCGCCGTGGATGCGTGGAACCAGTGTGGCAAGTGCTGCACATAGTAGCCCACCCAGGTTGGCAACGGCCCGTTCTGGTAATAATCGTCCATCGCGGTCAGATGACGCCACGAGTAGTCGCCGCTGGTCAGCTTGACCACGCCGGATTCGAAATAGATGCGGAACCATTCCCAGCGCAACAGGAAGAGGCTGGCTCGCGAGGGTGGATTCACACCCCCGAATCTGGGCCGAAGTCCTGCTGGCGCAAAGAACAGCGAAATGAAGCCGGCTTCCAGCAGCATCCCGTCTGACTGGTATGAAGCAAAATCCTGCGCCGCTGCGATGAACGAAAGGAAGCACACGAAACAGATAAACAAAGCGCCGCGCGGCCATAGATTCAGCACCACCACTACGGAGGCAACCAATCCCATCCAGCAGATCAGCATGAGCATGTGGTTGCTCGATGAGAACCACAGAAGGGTGGGCGCAAACCAGAAACGATAAAGCCCCGGGTAGAGGTTTGGCACTGCAACAAGAAATTCTCTTGCCGGCAGAATGCCTTCAGGGCCGATCAAGCCTTTGATCTGGAAAAGCAGCGAGTAAAACGCAGAAAAATAAATCAGCCCCAGAGCGCGGAGGAAAATCCATCGCGACAGCAGATGACCGGGATGCTCCTCGTCTGTGGGTTCCGGCCCAAACAGCCACTTCGCCGCCTGTGCTGCTTCCATCCGCGCATTATAAAGCCGCGCGCTGATCGAGCCGCTCAGTGATGTCCTAATACAGGGTGCGGAACATACACTGACTCGACCTGGTCCATCTCTTCTTTGCTGAGCTTGATATCGAGGGCGGCCACCGCATCCTCAAGGTGATGCGGCTTGGATGCGCCGATGATCGGCGCCGTTACTCCTGGCTTGTGCAGCAGCCAAGCCAGAGCGATCCGCGCCGGCGGCTCGCCGCGTTGCTTCGCCAGTGCTTCCACGCAATCCACCACGCGATCATCCGCCTCTTGGGTATAGAGCTTGTGGGCATAATCATCTGCTTTGGAGCGCAGAGTCCCAGCTCGCCGATTGCCCGCCAGCAGCCCTCGCGCCAAAGGACTCCAGGGCAGCATGCCGACGCCTTCCTCCACGCACAGGGGCGCCATCTCACGCTCTTCTTCGCGATAGACAAGGTTGTAATGGTTCTGCATGGTAACGAAGCGGGTCAGTCCCAGGCGGTCAGCGGTGTACAGCATGCGGGCGAACTGCCAGGCGAACATGGATGACGCACCAATGTACCGTGCCTTGCCCGCCTTCACCACATCGTGCAGCGCCTCCAGAGTCTCTTCAATTCGCGTTTCGTAATCGAAACGGTGGATCTGGTAGAGATCAACGTAATCAGTATTCAGCCGGCGCAGGCTGTCATCAATGGCGTGCAGGATGTGTTTGCG
>DATFDA010000307.1:0-8349 GCA_035252525.1 Candidatus Angelobacter sp.
GCGCAAGAGAAACTCCTCCACAATCCGCTGGAGCGACGTGGCGCCGCTCTTCCGCGCCACTCCATAGAGCAACTCGCCTTCCGTGACGCTGGAAATGAAGATTTGCGCCATGGGGATGCGCAGGAGCCTGCGCCGGACCGCCGGAAACTTACCTTTGATGATGTAGCTTGCCGTGTTCGTATCCAGCAGGTATTTGGCAGACATCAAATCAGCTCGCGCTTTTGCGGTGGCCTGTCGCGACGCTCAGCCGTAAAGTCTTCAGGCACGTCGGCATCATCGGCAAGAGAAAAGAAGCTTTGCCAGGAACCTGGCCGGCGCGAGAGGACCACATCGCCGGTGCGAGGATCGCGGTGAATGAATACTTCCTTTTCCTCGAAGCGGAATTCGGCGGGCAGCCGTACGGCCTGGCTGCGGCCGTTGCGAAAGATTTTTGCGGTGCGCTTCATCGTATTCCCTGCGCCTCCAAGTGCATTGGAATGGTATATACCATAATATATCACACCCGGCCCGTGTGCGCGGTAAAGTGAAGCCCGGGCTTTCACCCCTTTGCGCTAAATCGCGCCAGGCTCCGCCTTACAAGCCTGTACAATGCTCCTTTCACTGATCACACTTAGATCTTCGGGAGGGCGTGGAATGAAATGGATCACGGCTCATGTTTTTGTGATTGCTGCTCTACTCGGGTTCCCTTTACACGCACAAGCACAGGAAGCTCCGAAACCAACGCCCCCGTCTTCGTCGGCCCCATCGTCTCAGGCGGACATGCAGAGCCTCATCAAGGCACTCTCCGGCAAGTGGAGCCTGGAGGTAAAGTTCGAACCCGACAAGTCGGCTGCCAACGCAGCAGCGAAGCATGGCGAGGAGGTGTGGCGTGCCGGGCCCGGCAATCTTACATTTACGCAGGAGGAGCACTTGCCCATTGGCGGTGAAGACCTGGTTTTGTTCGGAATCATCTGGCAGGACAGCAAGACGAAAGACTTTCACGGCATGGAGTGCAACAACCACAATCCGCACGTGTGCGACGTGAAAGGATCTCTCACGGATATCTCCATCCAGTGGGACGGAAAAGCCTTTGTCATTAATGAGCAGGAGCCGTCTCCCTCCGGCGGCAGGCGATTGTGGCGTGAGTCTATCCTTGATATCACTGCAACATCGTTCACGCAAACCGGAGACGCGTGCAATCTGGATGGGAGCGCGTGCAAGCGGCTGCTCACGATCCATGCGACCAGGACCGCGCCTGCGCAAGAAGCGCAAAAAAGATGACCGTGTTTCTTCCGTTGCTTCCGCAAGCTAAAGCGGAAAAGAAATAACCTTATTCGCCTGAGCCTGGTCTCCTCCGCACTTTACAGATTCTCTTCCAACGCGTACTCCACTATCACTTCCGGGGTCGCGACCGCGACCGTGCCGTAGAGCGGTCACCTGCCTTTGAATGACGTGATCAAGTGGCTAGCCTGCTGGTCAGTGATGCCCGCCATCCTGAAATTCAGCCGGACGGAGTTGAACAGCGAAACGTCAGGACGCACGGGTTTGGAACGGTCCATGCTCCCGCGGATGGCTACGTTCACCGCCTTGAGTGGAATCTCTTGCGATTTGGCCAGAACCTGGATTAGCTCCACGCCACAGCAGGCCACGCCGGCCAGGAAGAGTTCCGCGGGCGTGACTTCCTCTCCGGGACAGCCGTTCTGCTCCGGCCCGTCAACGATGAAGTGATGATTGCGCGCGCCGCACATCACGCGCCCGAAGATGCCGCTGGAAGCTGCGGTAACGTCGTATTGTCTTATGTCTGCTTGTGCCATGAATGAAAGCTTACCGCGGATTGGCGCGGATGAGCGCGGATCAAATGCAAAATCTTACCGCTGATGAGCAAACCCGACACCTTCGAAACACAGAGGAACGGAGGAAGCGGAGGAGAACGGATTCAAAGGCATTGCTTACGCTTTGATTCCCCGTTAACCTAGTCCGTTCATGCACTTCACCCGCTTACGCCGAGCGTTCTGGCAGGCCTTCTTGCATGGCCAGTTTTCCATTGCCAAGGCGGCGGCGTATTCATCCATCCTCACGTTGTTTCCGGCGTTCCTGGTGGTGACTTCAATTCTTGAAGCGTCAAACAACACGGCGGGATTCCTGAGCCAGATTTCGGCGGCGGTGCACTGGGTGTTGCCACCGGGGGCGAGGTCGGCGGCGCTGTCCTTTTTCCAGACCAGGCAGCACCACACCACACGCATCCTGATTTCCGCGTCCACAGTAACGCTGCTGGCGGCTTCCGGCGTGATGATCTCCTGGATGGAGGGTTTCCGCAAAGCTTACAACCTGCCCATGACCATCAGCTTCTGGAAGGAGCGCGCCATTGCGTTTTACCTGGTGTGCCTGGCGCTCATCCCGCTGTGGTTCGCAACCATTCTGGTGGTCTTCGGCAACCAGATTGAAGATTGGATTCAGGCGCAGACCATGCACCTGTTCAAGCCGCTTGTGATCCTGGTGTGGGACGGCGCGCGCTGGGGCATTGCCATGCTGACCAGCATCGCGGTGATGAGCTTGATCTACCATCACGGACTGCCCAAAACACAATCATGGCGCAGAGTGCTGCCGGGCGCGGTGATGGCAACTCTGCTCTGGTTTCCTGCCACTATGTTCTTTGGATGGTATGTGACCAACTATGCCACCTATACGGTAGTTTATGGCTCGCTCAGCGCAGCCATCGCGCTGCTGGTATGGTTGTATATCGTGTCAGTAATTGTGTTGTTGGGAGCGGAGCTGAACGCGCAAGTTTATCCCAAGATCGTTGGACACGAGAGCGCGGAACAAGCAAAGGAAACGAAGGTATAGCAACGAATGACGGAAACCAAGGGCCAGGAAGTTTCGGTGGCGGCGAATGTCACCCGCAAAACGAAAATTGTGTGCACGCTGGGGCCGGCCAGCAATTCTGAAACAGTCCTGCGGGACATGATGCGCCTGGGCATGGACGTGGCCCGGCTGAACTTTTCCCACGGCACGCATGAGGAACACGCGCGGACCATCGAACGCGTGCGCAAGGTGGCGGAAAAAGAAGGCCGCACCATCTGCATTCTGCAGGACCTGCAGGGGCCCAAAATCCGCACGGGAAGATTGAAATACCGCACGCCGGTGGTGCTCAAGGCGGGCTCGCATCTAACCATCACGCCGCGTGACATCTCCGGCACTGCCGTGCTGGTGGCCACCACGTTCAAGACGCTTGCGGCAGAGGTGGAGCAGGGCTCGCGCATCCTGCTCTCTGACGGATTGATTGAGCTGCTGGTGCTGGAAGTCCGGGGTGAAGATGTTACCTGCGAAGTTATTAACGGAGGAATGCTGGGCGAGCACAAAGGTATAAACCTTCCCGGCGCCGTGGTCAGCGTTCCTTCTATGACTGAGAAGGATGAGAAAGACCTGGAGTTTGGCATTAAGCACGGCGTCGACATGGTTGCCGTGTCGTTCGTCCGGACGGCGGATGACGTGCGCGTTGTTAAGCGGCTGCTGCACGCGCGCCAGAGCGACGCCTGGGTGTGCGCCAAGCTGGAAAAGCCGCAGGCGGTGGAAGATGGCAACCTGGATGAAATTCTTGACGTGGCCGATGCTGTGATGGTGGCGCGCGGCGATCTGGGCGTGGAGATGCCGGCGGAAAAAGTTCCGGTGATCCAGAAGCAGATCATCCGTCGCGCGGCAGACTGGCGCAAGCCGGTGATTACGGCCACGCAGATGCTTGAATCCATGGTGGAGAACCCGCGGCCTACGCGGGCTGAAACCAGTGACGTGGCCAACGCATCCTCGACGGCACGGATGCGATCATGCTTTCCGCCGAAAGTGCGCGCGGGAAGTATCCTCGCGAAGCAGTGGCCATGATGGCGAAGATTGCCAGCGAAGCGGAATCCAGTATGGAGATTATTCCCCGCCGCCGCACCCATCGCCATCTCTCCATCTCTGAGACCATCTGTGAATCCGTGGCGCACGCCGCACAGGACCTGGACATGAAAGCCATCGCAGTCTACACGGAGACCGGCACCACCGCGCGCCTGATTTCCAAGTACCGCCCCAAGGCCGCGATTTATGCCTTTGCCGCGAACACCTCTGTCTGCGCGCGCCTGAACCTCATGTGGGGCGTGCAGCCGGTTTGGTGTGACATGGGCATCAACACTGAAGAAATGGTCAGCAATGCTGAGCGGCTCATGTCGAAGCATCGCGCGGTACAGGCGGGCGATGTGATTGCCATTGTTGCGGGCACACGCACCGCCAGCGGCTCAACCAACTTCATGCGACTTCACGTGGTGGGCACCGGCGAAGTGCATGAGCTTGGCCATCCGGAGCGGCGGAGAGTAGAACGATTGCGGCCGGCGGCGCGGAAAAGCAAATAGCAGATAGCAATCAGCATTCAGCTTTCAGCATTCAGCCCTGAAACGGAACGGTCACAATGAAAGATTTCCGAGATTTGAAAGTCTGGGGAAAAGCTCATGCCCTCACGTTGACGTCTTACGACCTCACGAAATCATTTCCACGAGAGGAAATCTTTGGACTGACGTCTCAAATTCGGCGAGCAAGTTTATCCATTCCCGCTAACATTGCTGAAGGATGTGGCCGCAGAGGTAATGCTGAATTGCATAGGTTCCTTCAGATGGCGATGGGATCTGCCAATGAACTTCAATATCACTTGTTGCTTTCGAGAGACTTGGGCTACCTTAAGTCCGAGATACACGAGCGCGTGGAACCGCAGGTCCAGGAAGTAAAGCGCATGCTTGCCGCCCTTATCAGGAAAGTTGATTCAGAACGAAGCTGATTAGGGGCTGAATGCTGATTGCTGAATGCTGATTGCTGATTGCTTCTAATTCACCCACCCGCCGGGGCCGCCATCCTTCTTCTTATCGTCTGGAGGTTTAAAGTTGCCGTACTCGTCAAAGTATTGTTTCGGGTCATGTTCATGCTTTCGCATGTAGACCTGAAATTTCCTGGCGGCACGGCGGCGCTTCCAGCGATAGTAATTATTTCGCATTGAAACCACCTGGCCACCCACCGTTCCCAACAGGCTGCGACGCCACATATAGCTGTACCAGACGTAGCCTGATCCTAGTCCGAGCAACTGCACCAGGTAGAACAGAGAGAATCCGGTCAGGATAAAATACGCGGCTTCAATCCCTCCAATGGCCACAACCACCCAGAGCACCGGTATCTGAAAGGGCAGAGGGAACAGCATAATGGATGTGCCGCGATTCAGCAGATAGAAGACCATCAGAATGGCGTTGGCAGCGCAGCCCGCGCCGAATGCGGGACCGCCGCCGATTCGTCCCGTGAATGAGAGCAGTACGCCTGCGCCGCCGGCCAGGATGGAAGAGACAAGATACAGTTCTACGAATCCGCGTGAGCGCACCCGGTCCTGAACCGGGCCGCCGATAAAGTAGACCCCAAGCAGGGCGAACAATATATGCATGGGGTCAACGTGAATAAAAGGAAACGTGAGTAGCTGCCACACTGCGCCGCGCACAAACAGGCCGGGATTCAGTTGCCCCACAGCCACAATGGTTGAGGCCAGGGGCCGGTCAAAAGCCGAGAGCAGAATGATCACAACCCAGATGCCAAGCGTCAGCAGGATGATGGAACGCATGGCGCCATTGAATTGCGGCAACCCGAACTGAAAGGATGTATCTCGACGCATGAAGTTTTGTCTTCTATCTTTGCGCTTCCGGAACCTCAATCACGCTTCTGTGCCCTTTGGCATCTACTGATCGCACGCCAAAAATCACGTTATCTTTTGATTCCGGCATGTCAATCTTTGTCTCGGTTGTGCGCCTCACGTTTTCCTGCGGGAACTCGGCATCCGTTGTTTTGCGCCACAGGACTTCATACGCTGTGGCGCCGGCCGCGGGCCCCCACTCCAGCTTGGAATCGTTCTCAAGCTCATGCGTGAGCAGGCGCGGCTTCACTGGAGGCGCGGGCGCCAGCGCCAGTGATGCCAGCGTAGCGGCATTCAGGCGGGCCACGTTGGCCACGTAATTGAAATCCACGAACTTTGGCAAATCCCCGTATTCGATGCCGTTTTCCGTCCGCGGGTTCTCATGCTGGTGGTGGAAGTTTTCGCGGTATTCAGTGAATCGGATAGCGGCAAATCCTTTTTCGTTGAAAGAAATGTGGTCGCCTCCGCGGAGATAGCGGTCGCGGCGGAAGATGAGCTTGGGCGTGAACTGGCCAAAACCGGGATAGGTGCGGCCCACTTCGGCCACATAGCGCGCCAGCTCGCGGGAGGGCGAGTCGTTCTCTTCGCCGGTAGCGCGGATGATCTTGATCTGGTCAGGAGTCGCCGTGGCCGGGATGCCTTCAGAAAATACCCGCACCCAGTTGTTGTTCTGTTCCGTGTCCCCTGGCGTGCGGTTGCCGCCCACAATGTCATTGTTCAGCACACCTTCAACTCCCAGCCCCAGTTCCGTAACCCGCTTGGCAAAATGCCCGCTCCCCAACAGGCCCTGCTCTTCTCCGGCAACAGTGAGGAAGAGAAGGGTAGCGGGAAATTTGTGCTTGCTGAGAACGCGCGCGCATTCCAGAGAAACGGCAGTGCCGCTGGCGTCGTCGTTGGCCCCGGGCGCAGGAGCGTTGGCGTCCATCACGTCTTTGGCGCGGGAGTCATAGTGGCCCGTCACAACGTAGATGCGGTTCTTCAGCGCAGGATCGGTTCCACGCAGGATGGCATAGACATTGCGGACGTTAGTAGGCTGCTTCAGGCGCGAATTGGGGCCGGTCGGCTCCAGTACACGTTCATCCGTGTTCACTTCAAGGCAGCCGCCGCAGGCGTCAGAGTAGCGCTGGAACTCTGATTTGATCCATTCGTAGGCGGCAACCACGCCTTTCCCGGAGGTGCCCGCGTCAGGATTGTTGATGGAGATGGTGTTGCGCGTGCCAAAGCTCACCAGCTTCTCAATGTTTTTCTGGATCTGCTGGGGAGAAACGTCATGGATGATCTGCGCCACCGTTTCATCTTTTGTGCCGGTGGATGCAGCGCTCTCCTTGCTGCTTTTGCTCAATGAAGCAGCGGCCGTCTTTCGCGCTTTCCTCTGTCCGGCGGTGGCTGGGGTCTTCTGGGCAACGGCATATGGTATGTTGAGCATCTGTAGCCCAAACAAGAACAGCATGACTTTCGTTATATGGCGTAAATGAAACCTCAAGATTCAAACCTCAATTAGGGAACTTGACGGCAATCCTGAGAGATTCTAAATATAATCATGGGTCCCTGCCACCTTTGTTACGGCCCATGCGGAGGAAGAAATGGCGATTTGCCCGGAATGTGAAACGGATCTGGATTTGGATGAAGAGGAACTGGAGGAAGGAGAAATTGTTTCCTGTCCTGAGTGCGGCACTGATTTTGAAGTCGTCACCAAGAGCCCGCTTGAGCTAAACCCGGTCGATGAATATGAGGATGACGACGAAGATGAGGATGTCGAAGAAGAAGAGGACAGTGACTACTGAAAGGCCATCCTGGAATCTGGCCGTGGTGCTGTGCCTCGCACTCCTCCTCTCTTACGCTGCGGCACAAAAAGACAACTCCAAACGGCATTATGGTTTGATTTCCGGTACAGCTTATGGGCCGGATGACCGTCCTCTGTACGGCGTCAGGATCACAATCCATCCTGAAGGCAAGAAGCGCCCCAATTGGGACCTGGTCTCCGATCATCGCGGTGAATTTGCCCAGCGCGTGCCTCCCGGACCGGGCGACTACATTATTGACGGCCAGGTGGAACTCGCACCCATAGAAAACGGTGTCCCCAAGCTGCATAAAAAAATGAAACTTAAGGACCAGATCAAGGTTCACATTGATAATGAGGAAATCCAGGATGTTAGCCTGCACATGAAGAAATAGGCGCTCTCTGGATGTGATCGGAGTTAGATGCTGCGCAACCATCGACTGCTACTTCTTACCGTGCTTCTCTCCGCTGTTCTTGCTTTCGCCCTAGAGCAGGGCGAAGGGTCGTTGCGCGTGGTCAGCGGACGCGTGGTTGACTCTCAGGACCAGCCCCTGCACAAAGCTGTTGTACATCTCAAGAACACCAAAACCCTGGCCATCAAAACTTACATCACTGAGCCTGACGGTTCCTACCGTTTCAGCGCCTTGGCGCCCAATGTGGACTACGAGCTCTATGCCGAATACCAGGGCGAACGTAGCGGTGCCAAGACTCTAAGCGCTTTTGATAACCGCAAGCAGGTGACTCTCACCCTGAAGATCAAAACGTCAAAGTAATACCACCGCACTTACGGGTGAAATCAAAAGGCCGTCCTTCTGGACAGCCCCTGATGTTATTGCTTTCCGCTCGGTGATTAAGACTCCGCTTTTGCTGAACCTGATGCCGAGCAGTTCGCCTT